>CALGHW010000174.1 GCA_937916075.1 uncultured Prevotella sp. | reverse complement strand
TGGTATGAACTTTGCGACCAGTATGGACTCTATGTCACGGCAGAGGCTAACCTGGAGAGCCATGGCATGGGTTATGGCGACAAAACCCTGGCTAAGAACCCCTCTTTTGAAAAGGCGCATCTGGAGCGTAATGAGGCCAACGTATTAACGCTCAAGAACCATCCTTGTATCATTGTGTGGAGTCTGGGCAATGAGGCAGGCTATGGTCCAAACTTCGAGAAGGCTTACGACTGGGTGAAGGCTTACGACCAGACTCGTCCCGTGCAATATGAGCAGGCCGGACAAAATGGCAAGACCGACATTTTCTGTCCGATGTACTATGACTATAATGGCTGCGACAAGTATTCGCAGAATGATAATCCGCGACCGCTTATCCAGTGTGAGTATGCCCACATGATGGGCAATTCTGGCGGTGGCTTCAAGGAATATTGGGATCTTGTCCGCAAGTATCCCAAGTATCAGGGTGGCTATATCTGGGACTTTGTAGACCAGGGCTTGCGTGACAAGAGTACTGTCACCGGCAAGGAGATTTTCACCTATGGCGGCGACTATGGACGTTATCCGGCCAGCGACTATAACTTTAATATCAACGGACTCATTGCTCCCGACCGCCGCTGGAATCCCCATGCTTATGAGGTGCGTTACTTCTATCAGGACATCTGGGTGACAGACAAGGGACTTGCCGACGGTAAGTTTGAGGTGTATAATGAGCATTTCTTCCGTCCTCTCGGCACGTATGTCAAGTGTGTGGCCGAAGTGGCCGTCCTGGGTGACAAGCCTGCCAGCATGAAGGTGGCGATAGACATGCCGGAGGTGGCTCCGCAACAGCGTGTCAATGTGACCAGCCAGGCCCTCAAAAATGCGGTCAGTGAGTTGGAAAAAACTTGTCCAGGCCAGGAGATGGTGGTCAACTTCAGCTTCTCCACCGCTGCTGATGAGCCGCTTATCGGCAAGGATTATGTCGTGGCTCGCCAGCAGTTCAGTGTGAAGCCTTACCAGTTCCCGACTGCTGACAGCGTGCTCGGTACCGTGAAGCCTGGCAAGAAGGGCAAGACTGCCAGCGACGGAGTACAGGTGGCACAAAACGTGTCGCACTATACGCTCACGGCGGCAGGGACACAGGTGATGATTGGCAAGTGGACAGGCTTGGTGGATTATCTTGATGTGGACAATACTCCGATGCTCAAGTTCCGCGAGTCTGTCGAGCCGGAGTTCTGGCGTGCCCCGACCGATAATGATTACGGCGCACAGCTCCAGCGCCGCTTTGCCGCATGGAAGAATCCGGAGATGAAGCTCAAGTCGGTTTCCGACACCACTGTCGCCGGCCATACCTCTGTTGTGGCTGTCTTCGAGATGCCTTCGGTGAAGTCTGTGCTTACACTCACCTATACCCTCAGTGCCAAGGGCGAGTTGGTAGTCAACCAGAAGCTGGCCACCAAGGATGCCAAGGTTTCGGATATGCCCCGCTATGGTATGCAGCTCCAGATGCCTCAGGAGTATAGCCAGGTGAACTATTATGGACGTGGACCGATAGAAAACTATATTGACCGCAACCACAGTGAGTTTGTCGGACAATATGACGCTACAGTGGAGAGCCAGTTCTATCCTTATATTCGTCCGCAGGAGAATGGAAACCACACTGATATCCGCCAGTTCTCGGTGTACAATCCCAAGGATGGCAAGGGTCTCACATTCTACAGCACGGCTCCGATGGAGTGCAGCGCACTCCGCTATCTCACCAGCGATTTGGATGATGGACCTGTTAAGGACCACAATTGGGGCAGCCACAGTGGCGACCTCGCCGAACGTCCGCTTACACAGGTACATATTCAGCAGCGCCAGATGGGTCTGGGGTGTGTCAACAGCTGGGGCGCATGGCCGCGCAAGGAGTATCTCTTGCCTTATCAGGACATGAGTTTCACGTTTGTCATCAAACCGTTCAAGAAGAATTAGAAGTTAGACTTTAAACATTCAAAATAAGAGGAGACCAGGTGTCGGCAGAAAGTCTTGTGGCTTCCTGCCGACATTTCCGGCCTCCTTTTTTATAATTATGGTATTGAAGAAATTTTCCTTTTGCGTGTTGGCTATTCTCTTGCCGTCATTCGTCTTTGCACAGGTACGTATCAACAAGCAACAACATTTTCCTAAAGCCGTTCCGGCAGGCAATTATAGTGGTATCACGCCACTTGGAAATGACCGTTATGCCCTGGTGAGCGACAAGTCGGCCACCGACGGCTATTTTATCTTCCATATTGAGCTCGACTCTGTGACGGGGCGCATCCTGCGTGTGGTCAACGAGGGCTTCCGCTCCACCGGGACATCCAATCGGGACCAAGAGGGCATTGCCTTTTTCCCTGACCAAGGCACGCTCTTTGTCAGTGGCGAGGCGGATAACTGTATCTTGGAATACACGCTTGACAGACAGGGTGCGACGTGCCGTCATACGGGGCATCGTCTGGCTGTACCTGCCGTGTTCAGTCAGGCTGCGGCCAACTATGGTTTTGAGTCGCTCACGTATGATGCCCATGCCCGTCGCTTCTGGACCACAACAGAGAGCACGCTTCCGGCCGACGGCCCACAGGCCACTCCCTTGAATCCCGTGGCCAACCGGCTTCGCTTTCAGAGCTTCACTGCCGATTTGCAGCCTTCCGTCCAATACATCTATGAGATGGACCGCCCTGAGGCCCGGAAGCGGCCCGGCCAATATGCCATGGGGGTGAGCGAGTTGTGCGCCGTGGGCGACGGAACCTTACTGGTCTTGGAGCGTGAGTTCTATGTGTCCCGGAGCAAGCTTGGCTCCTTTGTCCGTTGCAAGCTCTATGCCGTGCGGCCGTATGAATCCTTGCCGGGCAGCCTGTTGTCCAAGCGGCTGGTGGCCAGCTTCCGTACCAGATTTTCACTCTTCAGCCATGCCATTGCCAATTATGAGGGTATGTGTCTCGGACCGCGCCTGAAGGACGGGCGGCGGACGCTGCTCATGGTCAGCGATTCGCAAGACCAGTATCGGGGCGTGTTGAAAGATTGGTTTAAAACCATCGTGTTTTAGCGTTGGGATAGGAGGATGGGAAGGAAAAAGATATTTCCAGTTGTCAGTCTATAAGGTTCGGCATATTTTTTGCTAAGAAGTCTGTAAAACAATTAAACTAAAAAGAAAGGAAGACGATTATGGCATTTATTGACTATTACAAGATATTGGGTGTAGACAAAAACATCCCTCAGAAGGATGTAAAGCGTGCTTATCTGAAGCGTGCCAAGCAGTTTCATCCCGACCTTCATCCCGATGACCCGAAGGCCAAGGCCAAGTTTCAGGCCTTGAACGAGGCTTATGATGT
>CALGHW010000173.1 GCA_937916075.1 uncultured Prevotella sp. | reverse complement strand
AGTTGCCTAATTTCTGGGAGAAACTTGGCAGGTTTCTCTTCATAATTAGGCAACTTTCTTATTCCGGCCGTTTCAGACGCTCCGGAGAACGCGTTGAGCGAATATGAAAAATTTTTATATTAAGTAGATACTTTCATCTTTTTCTGACAAGTTTTATGTTTTGCCTTCTGGTTGAGAATCAGTGAAGGCAGGTTCTATCAGAATACCTCAAGCATTGTTTGGTTCTTATAGAAAAGCGAGGGCGTGCCGACACATCCGTGTCGCACGCCCTCGCCTATTTGTTGAGGCACGGCTACCGCCATGCCAGCTTAATAACCTTCGCTTACTCTGCGCTGACCAGCTTCAAGGTGCGCTTACCCTGGGCAGGCACCACACCGGTACGGTTGGCAGCCTTCACCGCAGCCATACGGGCCACGACGCCATTCTTGCCGGCGGCCTTTACCTTGGCCACGGCAGGAGCTGCCGCAGGCTCGGCGGGTGTGGTAAACTCCTTCTTCACCAGCGGTCCCCACTCGCCGTTGGCGTTCTTGGCCATGGCGATGCCGTAATAAGTCTTGCTGGGAGCAGCCTCAAATGTGAAGTCGTCGGCCTCATAGTGGTTCCAGTTGGGCACCTCGAAGGGATACTCGGTCTGAAGATAACTCTTGGCCCACTCGTCGCCACCGTTTGTCTCATAAGAGTCCTTCTCTACAATGACATCACGGAACATGGCAGTCTGGTCGTTCGGGGTGAAGGTGACGGTCTGCAGATAGCCTGTCGAGGCGGCTGAGCTCTGCTCAAACTTGCCCACCGTCACATCTACCGAGGCCACACCGTCGCCACCCTTCTTCTGGGTTGTGAAATAGATGGACACCATCTCGCCGAAGGTGCCGTTGACGTCGGTGGGCACCACCAATATCTCATAGTCGGTGCCGGGAGCCAGTCCGTCCCATGTATGGGTAGTGGCCTCATTATAGCCCACCTGGCTGAATCCCTTCACCATCTCCTCCACATTGGCATAACCCATCATCGGGCCCCACTGCTGGAACTGCTGCTCGGCTCCGCCTTTGTCAAACTGGCACCAGTAGAAGGTCTTGCAATCCGCATTAGGTGTCACGGTGAGCTTCACGCTGCTGGTGGTCACCTCGTCAATGGTATAGGTGACACTCGGTGTGCCCACGGTAGGGGTCTTGGGCGTGGTAAACTCGGCGCGCGACGATTCGCAAGCCACTCCATACTCGTCGTAAGCCATCGTCAGGATGGTATATGAGGTATTACCCTTAAACGGTGTTGTAAAGCCCGACAGGTCGCCGGCCGTGAAGTCCTGCCAATAACGCTCAGAATTCTGTGCCTCGAAATAGCTGGCCACATAGGCATCTGTGCTATAGCGGTTGGCGGTATTGGAGGGCAGCACGGCGATGCTGAAAGAGGAGTTGGGGTCGGTGCGTGTCACCTTGACCTGCACCACGTCGCCCTTGGTTTCGTCATGGGTGTATTTGAGAAACTCTACATTGGCCTTCACCTGGCCGTCCTTGCGGGCGAAGGTGATGCTGTCCACCTGGCCCACGGCATAGGCCTTCTGGCCTGTTGTGGTATTGAGAATCATACGGTTGGGGGTGGTTTCTGTCTGTGCGTTTGCACCAGAGAACATCATCAGACCCAGCGCCATCATGGAGATAAAGTGTTTCATTTCTTTACGAATTTAAATGTTTTGTTGTTCAACTTCAAAATATAGATGCCCTTGCCCAGGGCTGCCGTGCTGACGGGGCTGCCGTCCCATCCCTTCAGGCTGGCCACCACTTGTCCGCCTACAGCATAGAGCGTGGCGTCGGTGGCTGCCGACAAGCCGCTCACGGCCAACTGTTCGCCCGACAGCTGTATCTTCAGCTGTC
This sequence comes from uncultured Prevotella sp., assembly GCA_937916075.1. GTDB lineage: Bacteria > Bacteroidota > Bacteroidia > Bacteroidales > Bacteroidaceae > Prevotella. The sequence goes on along the minus strand of CALGHW010000173.1, from coordinate 12,447 downwards.
CGTTCTCGCCCGCCACAGGGGAGATGGAGGTAGTACTCTCACCGAAGGTCAGCGCCAGGTGAGCAGTCAGGGGCGTCTCCTGGGTTGTCAGGTCGGAGAGTGTCACGACCAGCTTTCCGCCGGTGAAGGTGAGCTTCTTGACATCCCCCAACTTTGCACTGGCCACCACCGTCTTGGTGGACGAGTCGGTCACGACCAACTTGCTGTCGGCCTGAACTGATCCGACCGCCAACACTGCAAGTGCGGCCAATGCCAGAAAATTCTTCTTGTTCATAAATGTTTATTATTAAGTATCTTACTTTTTGAACTGTTTTTATCGATATTCTTCGCAAAGATACCGATTATTTTTTGATTTCAGCAACTTTTATTGGCTTTTTAAAAATATATACTGTAAAAATGACAGATGCAAAAACTTTTGGGCTTCTTTATTTGTAATTTTGGAATCAGTTAAGGCTGCGCTCACGTCCACTTTCAAAAGCTATTTCGAGGGCAAGAAAGAACTGTTTAAAGGACTTGCCATTGAGAAGCTGGAGAAGGAGTGGACAGAATATCCAGTGCTGCATTTCAGCATGGCGGGCGGAAAACACATGGAGGAAGAACAGCTGGAGAGGTATCTTGGCTACCAACTCGAAAACCAGAAAAAATTGTTTGGAATAAAACAGCATAGAGACGGCTCCAACAATCGATTGGCAGACTTTATATCCACTGCCTACACCAAAACGGGCAAACAGGTGGTTGTGCTCATCGACGAATACGCCGCGCGGTCGCGTGGACATGGTGCTGCGCACCACCACACATCTCTATCTGTTTGACTTGAAGCTCAACAAGGACGCGGCGACTGCCATCCGGCAGATTGACCTGAAGCAATATGCCAAGCGATTCATGCAGTGCGGACTGCCGGTTGTGAAGGTCGGCATCAACTTCGACGTGGAGAAGCACAACATCACGGACTGGACCGTGGAGGAGTGAATTACCGCTAAGCCTTTAGCTTAGCGGTAATTCAAGTAATGTTAAGTAGGTATTCAAAATTAAATTTGAACACCTACTTACAAATAGAAGATACTTTCAGGTCCCATATTGAAAAGGAGGTCGAGCACACTCAGATTGGGCTGGAAGCCGTGTTTGCGCTCGTACACCTGATAATAGCGGCGGGGTGTGAAGTCTGGGTCGGCCTGGGGATGTTTGGGGGCGATGACATCACGGAAGTCATGCGCACTGGCCACCACAGGCTGGCTGAGGTCGGCTGCGCGAGACCCGGCTACAGCCTCATCGGCCAGTTGGCTGTGGGGTATATAGACAGACGTGGGACGGAGGTTTGGACGGAGGTCAAGAAGGGTACACACCGTGCGGCATATCTCCAGATTGAAGTCATAGAGATAGTCCCACTTGCGCTCAAAGAAGGGGCGCAGGTCGTCAGCATAATACTCGAAGAAAGGCGACTCACTGTAGGCACTCAGCAAGGCGTGCCAATGGAGATGGCGCCAATTGCCGTGGTCGCTGATGCGGACATCGCGCATCAGTCCCGACTCGCCCCGCGCCACAGGCACCGTGAGCGTCTGGAGCCCATTGGTGGTGGCGATGATACAACGGTTACGGTAAGTCTGTTTGCGGTAGGTGTCATTGCGCTCTATCCACGACAGACCGTAGCGATGGAGCTTCTGATACCACTGCACCGGACCGAAATAGGAAGATGAGAGAAGACACTGGGAGGGATAGGAAGATTCCATGATTTTAATGATGAAAAAGGCTTCTGTGAGAATAAAAAGACAGAGAAAAAAACGGCGGAAGCCGGAACAGGGTCAGGGATTCACGTCCAGCAATAACCGGTCTGAACGGTAGCCGTCATAGAAGGGATAAGCCACGTCATGACTGTAGAGCACGCAACACACCCGTCCCACAATGCGACTTTCAGCAATGGGCCCTAACACTCGGCTGTCCACCCGGCTGGCAGGACTGAGCGACTCCATCCAATAGTAGTCCTCAGCCGCACAAGTGGCCGTACGGCCTGGTATCATCAGCAGGTCCTGTCCGAGGCGGACCGTGTCGCCCGGCAAGGCCCGGCAACGGCACACCAGGACTCCCGGCAAGGAGTCGACCGGACTGTCGAAAGCCACGATGTCACCCCGTTCCACCCTTCGGGCAAATACCCGTCCGTATGAAAAGAGGCCATCTGGACGTCCGGTGCGCAGGCCGTAGCTCCATCGGTTGACCAGAATACGGTCGCCCTGCTGCAGGACCGGCGCAAGACAGTTGCCCTCCACTGTATAGACAGTGAAGGCCAGCGAACGGAAGCCGAGCACAAGGAGTGTGGCGGCAACCATTGCCAGAAGAAACTGCAGCAGGGTTCTCAAAACTCGTTAATTTGATTCAAAGGGGAGAAGGGAGCGGTAGCGAAAACCAGCTCCCGCTCTCCTTACTTGATATTGTCCACCAAGCGGAACAGACGATTCCAGCGGATGCCGCTGAACCCGTGGCGGTCGGGGTCGCTCGACCACCAGATGAAGATAGGCTTGCCCACGATATGGTCCTCGGGCACAAAGCCCCAATAACGCGAGTCGGCCGAGTTGTGGCGGTTGTCGCCCATCATCCAGTAGTAGTCCATCTTGAAGGTATAAGTGTCTGTCTGGCGCCCGTTGATATAGATTTTGCCGTTCTTGACCTGCAGGTCGTTGCCTTCATAGGCACGGATGGGACGCTCATAGACAGGCAGGTTGTCGAGCGTAAGGCGGATGCTCTTGCCCTTGGCCGGAATCCAGATGGGCCCATAGTTGTCACGTGTCCAGTGGGTATCGGCATTGAGCGGATAGAGGTCGCCCTCTGTGGCGTCGGTGTTGAGGGAGATACTCTCCACAAGATCCTTGCGGGTGGCCAGCACGGCCACGGCATGCTTGGTGAGCGGCATATAGCCCTGGGTGTTCAGACTGGTAAGGTCCTCCATGGAGATGCCTAATTCTTTCATCAGGTCGTCGGGCAGTCCCTGACGCAGCTTCACATAATAAGAATACTGCACGTTGTCGGGCTCCTTATTGGGCTTACCGTCCAAATACACGATACGGTTCTTGATTTGCAAGGTCTGCCCGGGTAATCCCACGCAGCGCTTCACATAGTTCTCGCGGCGGTCGGCAGGACGGGTGATGATGTCGCCATACTCAGCCTTGTTGTCCTCCAGATACTGCTTGCCCACACGATAAATCTGGTCATAGTAGGCCAGCCGCTGCTCAGCGTTGAGCGAGTCAGGATTGGGACGCTCCTGGACAGCCTGATAGCCAATGGAGTAGCACATGCCATAGAAGTCGTAAGCCTGATACTTGGGGGCGGAGCAAAGGGTGTCGCCGGCCGGATAGTTGAACACAACAATATCATTGAGCTGTACCTTGCCCAGTCCTTTCACCCGGTGGTATTCCCAATGGGGCCACTCCAGATAGGACTTGCAGTCGAGCACAGGGAGGGTATGCTGGGTGAGGGGCATCGAGAGCGGAGTCTCGGGGATTCGCGGTCCGTAGCTCACCTTGCTCACAAAGAGATAGTCGCCCGTGAGGAGTGACTTCTCCAGAGAGCTGGAGGGTATCACATAGTTCTGGAAGAAAAACAGGTTGATGAAATAGACGGCCACAAGGGCGAAGACCAGCGCATCGACCCACGACATGAGGAAACGCACGGCGTCGGAATCGGACTCTCTCCACCACTGCCACTTGATTTTCTTCGTGACATAGACATCAAAGATGAAGGGAACCACAATCAGTCCCCACCAACTGCCCACCCAGTAGAGAAACAGCAGATAGAGGATTGTGACAACGGCACACTTGGTCCAACGTGCGGCCTTGGAAGGCTCGGCCTTCTTCTTGTTGAAGTCGGACACCCGCTGGGTACTTGAGAATGAGAATTTCATGACACCGCCCTCCTTAGAACTTGAACATGTCTGAAATGGTGAGCAGACCCTTATGGTCTACAGTATACTCGGCTGCCAACACTGCCCCCAAGGCAAATCCCTTGCGTGAATGAGCGTCGTGAGTGATGGTGATGCAGTCGGCCTCGCTGTCGTAGCAGATAGAATGGATGCCGGGCACCTCGTCGCGGCGGATGCTGTCGATACGCAGCTCGTCGGGAGCACAGTCTTTCATGCCGCTCACCGTACCGTCGGGAGCTACCAGTGTGCCCTTCACCCAACGGTCCTTGCGGTCGAGGTCGGCCACAATCTCTTCGGCCAAGGTGATAGCTGTGCCACTGGGGGCGTCGAGCTTGTGGATATGGTGTACCTCCTCCATGGACACGTCATACTGCTGGAAGCCATTCATAATCTTGGCCAAATAACGGTTGACGGCTGAGAAAATGGCCACACCGACAGAGAAATTGGATGCCCAAAACAGGGTCTGTCCACCCTCGGGCGAGCACATCCGCTCCACGTCGGCCTTGTGGTCGGCCATCCATCCTGTGGAACCACTCACTACCTTTACATTGTGGGCAAAGGCTTTCAGGTAGTTGCCATAGGCTGCCGTGGGAGCCGTAAACTCAATGGCCACGTCGGCTGAGGCAAACTCCGGACTATCAAAGTCCTGCTGGTTGTCCACATCTATAATACTCACAATTTCATGGCCTCTGCTCAGGGCAATCTGCTCTATCATCTTGCCCATCTTGCCATAACCTATCAATGCTATTTTCATCGTTTTTTTATTTTTTATTCATCATGCGTCATGCTCACGACGCACCATTCCTTTGTGTTTTTTATTTCTGATTTTAAACTTCTACCGCATCAAATCCAACGCTTTCAGAACAATCGGATTGATTTCATTCATGATGGCATAATACTCGCTCATGTCCCATAAATCACGAGCCACGAGGGCTTTCATCTGCAACTTCAGCAAGGACAGCGTCTGCTGGAGCTCCTTGTCGTCCTTGGGCTTGATTTTCTGCTTTTCGGCCTCCTTCAGAATATCGTCCAACAGACTTTGGGGCACCTCGTAGGTTTTCCGGAAGACATCAAACGACGAATACTGGCGGCGCAGCTGCTTGCGGTGGTCATCGACATAGCGGAGATTGGCGTTGATGATGACGCTCTTGGCCGACAGCTCACGGTAAAACTTGGTGTAAAGCGTAGTGTCGAGCGGCACAAAGAAGTCGGGCATTATACCACCACCGCCATAGACCGTACGGTGCTTGCGCAGAGTATAACACTTGAGCGAGTCGGCAAAATGAATACTGTCGACACTGGTCAGCTCTCCATGCTTCAGACGGTTGTACACATCCATGGCATAGTCCTTGGCATCACCCTTCACGTAAGGCTTCTGGATGCAACGGCCAGCCGGGGTGTAGTAATGGGCCACCGTGAGACGTATCATCGAACCGTCGGGCAAATCGAGAGGACGCTGGACAAGGCCCTTGCCAAAGGTGCGGCGACCTACCACCCATCCACGGTCTTGGTCCTGAATGGCTCCAGTGACGATTTCGGCCGCAGAGGCCGTGTACTCGTCTACCAGGACAAAGAGCTTGCCGTCCTGAAACTGTCCGTTGCCCTTGGCCTTATAATCATTCCGGGGGGTGCGACGCCCCTTGGTGTATACAATCATGTCGTCTTTAGGCAAAAACTCGTTGGCGATATTGACAGCGGCCTGAAGATAACCGCCTCCATTGCCCTGCAAGTCGAGTATCAGGCTCTTCATGCCCTGCCCTCTCAGCGTACGCAGACAAGCCATGAACTCGTCGTAGGTAGTGGCTCCGAAATTACCGATGCGCACATAGCCTATCCCGGGACGAATCATGTAACTGGCATCAATCGACTTGACGGGAATCTTGTCTCTCGTCACAGTGAATGTGAGCTGCCCGTGTATGCCGCGGCGCAAGACACCGAGCTTGACCTTGGTACCCCTCGGGCCACGCAGACGGCGCATGATTTCACTCCGATCCATCTTCTTGCCGGCGATGGCCGTGTCGTTGACCATCACAATCCGGTCGCCGGCCAGGATGCCTACCTTCTCGGAAGGACCATTGGTCACGGGCTGGATAACGAGCAGGGTGTCCTGAATGATGTTAAACTGGACCCCAATACCATCAAAGCTGCCCTGCAACGGTTCGTTCATCTGCTTCACCTCTTTCGGGGTGGAGTAAGAAGAGTGCGGGTCCAACTTTTCTAACATACCGCGGATACCGTCTTCCACCAGCCGGTTCTCATCGACACTGTCCACATAGAGATTGGTAATGGCCCACTCCGCCATCTGCAGCTTGCGCAGAGGGTGCTTCATGTCGTCCATCACCTGGGCATGCATACCTATTGTGGACAAGGCAAGCAGAAGCGCCCCATATATTTTTTTTTTCATTGCGAATTGTTTTTAAAGGTGATTATAAGAATTACCTATACAGCATCGACAGGAACCTCACTCTTCCAGCTCTTCCGGCCTGTCGTCTTCCACAACCAGATTGTCGATGATGAAGTTCTGACGCTCCATACTGTTTTTTCCCATATAGTATTCGAGAAGCTTCTGCACCTGGTCGGTCTTGTGGAGGGTCACCTGTTCCAGGCGCATCTCCGGCCCGATAAAGTTTTTGAACTCATCGGGCGATATTTCGCCCAGTCCTTTGAATCGGGTAATCTCAGGATCGGGGCCCAAGTCGCTGATGGCGTTGACGCGCTCCTCGTCACTATAACAGTAGCGGGTAATGAAGTCTGACTTCTTGGCGCCCTTGGCATCAGCATCGGCCAGGGTAGCCTTTTTCTTGATTTTCGCCCTCCGGTTGCGGACACGAAACAAGGGTGTCTGCAACACATAAACGTGCCCCTTCTTGATAAGTTCGGGGAAGAACTGTAGGAAGAAAGTGATGATTAACAGCCGGATGTGCATACCGTCCACATCGGCATCGGTAGCCACGATGACCTTGTTGTAACGCAACGTGTCGAGACCGTCCTCAATGTCGAGGGCCGCCTGGAGTAGATTAAACTCCTCGTTCTCATAGACCACCTTCTTGGTGAGCCCGAAAGAGTTGAGAGGCTTTCCGCGCAGGGAGAACACAGCCTGTGTGTTAACGTCACGGCTCTTGGTGATGCTTCCACTGGCCGAATCACCCTCGGTGATGAAGATACTCGACTCCTCCTTGCGGTTGTTCTTCACGTCGCTGAAATGGATGCGGCAGTCGCGCAGCTTGCGGTTGTGCAGATTAGCCTTCTTGGCCCGTTCACGGGCCAGCTTGGTCACACCGGCCATGGCCTTGCGCTCCTTTTCGCTCTCCTGTATCTTCTGGAGCATCACCTCGGCCACATCAGCATGCTTGTGCAGGTAGTTGTCTACCTCGGTCTTGATGAAGTCGCCCACATACTTGTTGATACTTACGCCACCACCGGGGGTCATGGTCAGCGAACCGAGCTTGATTTTGGTCTGGCTCTCAAACATCGGCTCCTCCACATTGATGGCGATGGCGGCCACCAGGCCATTGCGAATGTCGGTATACTCAAAGCTTTTGTTGTAAAACTCCTTGATGGTCTTGGCAATATGCTCTTTGAAGGCACTCTGGTGGGTACCTCCCTGAGTGGTGTGCTGGCCGTTGACAAAGCTATGATACTCCTCCCCATACTGGCTGGTATGGGTAAAGGCAATCTCGATGTCCTCACCCTTGAGATGGATAATGGGATAGATACCGTCGGTGGTCATCGTGTCGTTGAGCAGGTCCTTCAGTCCGTTGCGGCTCAGGATACGCCGACCGTTATACATGATGGCCAGACCTGTATTCAGGTAAGTATAATTGCGGAGCATGGTCTCAACAATGTCGTTGTGGAACGAATAGTTGAGAAACAAGGTATTGTCGGGTTCAAAATAGATATAAGTACCGTTCTCGTCGGTGGTGTCGGCCGTCGTGTCACTCTTCAGCACGCCCCGCTCAAACTGGGCGGTGCGCACCTTGCCATCGCGATAGGAACTGACCGTGAAATGAGCGCTCAGGGCATTGACCGCCTTGACACCCACGCCATTGAGGCCGACACTCTTCTTGAAGGCCTTCGAATCATACTTTCCACCAGTATTGAGCACACTCACAGCCTCGATAAGCTTGCCCTGGGGGATGCCTCGTCCATAGTCGCGCACGCTCACGCAAAGATTGTTTTCCACATTGATCTCAATGCGGTCGCCGGCATGCATCTTAAACTCGTCGATAGAGTTGTCTATCACCTCCTTCAACAGCACATAGATACCGTCCTCGGGCAGCGAGCCGTCGCCAAGACGGCCAATATACATACCGGGACGGGTACGGACATGCTCCATATCCGACAAGTGCCGGATATTGTCGTCCGTATATTCCACAGGCTGCTGTGGAGCGGTATTTTTGTTTTCCTCTTGGTCCATCTTCAATATTCTCCGAAATTACAGTTTCTTGATATAGCAGCGACGACGCTTGTGCATCTCGCGCTCCAGATATTGCCACTGACCCTGCACCTTGCCGTTGGTCTCCATTTCCACATGGGTCTCGCCCCACTTGAATCCGTAACGCTGGTACCAGGGTATCAAGTCGTTGAAAAGCAAGGCATTGGCTCCCTTGGTACGATACTCAGGAAGAATACCTATCAGGAGCAAGTCCACAATATCTGTCTTATGAAATTTCAAGGCCTGTATGACGGGCCACCAGCCAAAGGGCAACAGGCGGCCATTATGACACTTCTGCAGGGCACGCGACAAAGAGGGAATGGTAATGCCCACACCGATGACATCGTGACCGGGCAGGTTCCAGTCCTCGATGAGTGTGACCAGGTTCAGGTCTGCCATAGGCAGATACATCTTGACATATTGGTCTATCTGGCGCTGCGTGAGCTGTGAATAACCGTAAAGGTCCTTGAACGTCTCATTGATGACCTCAAATATCTTCTGCCCATAACCATCTTTGAACACCTCCTTGCGGTTGAGTTTCTTGACATGCAAGTTATAGCGTTTCTGTATCATCTCCGCTATTTTCTTATACTTCTCGGGTACTGTCTCGGGCACGTAAAGCTTATACTCCACATAGTCATTGTCCTTTTCCCAACCACCCAGCTTCTCCATGTGCTCGGGATAGTAAGGATAGTTGTAGATGGTGGCCTGGGTGCCTAATTGGTCGAAGCCCCAAGTAAGCATACCCTCAGGGTCCATGTCGGTGAAGCCGAGCGGACCTACCACCTCGGTCATTCCCTTGGCGCGTCCCCAGTCCTCAACAGCCTTCAACAAGGCTCCAGACACTTCTATATCGTCGATAAAGTCAACCCATCCGAAACGAACGCTCTGACGGTTCCATTTCGTATTCGCGCTACGGTTGATGATGGCAGCCACGCGACCTGCCACGCGACCGTCCTTATAAGCCAGGAAATACTCGGCCTCACAGAAGTCAAACGCCGCATTACGGTCTTTGCTCAGCGTGTTTACCTCGTCACTGTGCAGATTGGGCACGTCAAACTCATTTCCACGGTACAAATCATAGTGGAACTGAATAAAAGCCTCAAGCTCTTTGCGGTTTGAGACTCTCTTTATCATTACTGATGACATATCAATTATTTGCAAATAATATTGACTGCAAAGTTAACGTTTTTCGAGAAAAGAGCAAAAGAAATTTGGAACTTTCGGAATTTTAATCTATTTTTGCAACTTAAATAACAGTATGCACACATCGCTAACGGCAGACATCAAGAACAAATCATAAACATAACAACTATGTACAACAAGAAAATCGCATTAGCCGCAATGGGATTGCTCATGGCCTGCACTGCCACGGCACAGGAGACAAGCCAGCCGAAATCTTACAGTTACGTGGAACTACAGGGCGGAGCACAGATGACGCTCACCGACGCCAAGATGGACAAGCTCATCACGCCCGTGGGCGCCGTCTCGTTCGGCCATTACTTCACACCGGTGGTAGGCGCGCGTCTGCATGTCAACGGATGGCAGGCAAAGGGCGGATACAGCGGCAACCTCAACCAGTATTACAAATGGAATTATATCACCACTGACGCTGACCTGATGGTGAATCTCTCCAACCTCATCTGGCCCAAGAACCAGCACTTTCTCAACGTGGTGTTGCTGGGCGGTGTAGGACTGACTAACAGTTGGGGCAACAGCGAGGCCAACGCTCTGGCCGAGAATACTACCGGACTGAATATGCCGCTGGTATGGAGCGGCAACCGGCTGAGCCACAATGTGCGTGCCGGCGTGCGCCTGGAGACCAATCCTGCCAAGCCTTTCGGCGTGTCGCTGGAGGTAAACGCCAACAGCCTGGACGACCGGTTTAACTCCAAATTCAGCGACAAGGACGATTGGATGGTGACAGCCATGCTCGGCGTGAGCTTCCGCTTTGGACACAAGGCCAAGAAAGCCGCTCCCGCTCCCGTACCCACTCCTGTAGCCAAGCCCGAACCCAAACCGGAGCCTAAGCCAGAACCCAAGCCCGAGCCCAAGCCGGTGGTAACGCCCAAACCGGTAGAGAAGAAGGTGGAAACCTTGCGCGAAGAAGTGTTCTACAAGATTAAGAAGGCCGACGCAGCTAATCAAAACGCAGAACTGGAGCGTACGGCAGCCTATCTGAAGCGCAATCCGGACGCCAAGGTCAGCGTAACGGGATATGCCGACAAGGGTACCGGAAATGCTGAAATCAACGAGAAGTATGCACGCCAACGCGCACAGACTTTCAAGGACAAGCTGGTAAAGAACTACGGCATAGACGCCAGCCGCGTGATTGTTGACTCGAAGGGCGACACGGTACAGCCGTTCAGCGAGAACGACAAGAACCGTTGCGTCATCGTGATTGGTCCGGCCAAATAATCCGCCGAAAAAAATGAATGAATGACTATTTTCTGCAAATGAGCAGAAGATGGGTCTTGTCCGTGAGGGTGGTAGCAAAGATATATTTGCTGCCACCCTCACTTATTTTCAGCCTACGACGCAATTCGGCCACACTTACCGGGAAGTTGCGGACGGTGATATTGGCCTGGACGATGTCAGCCATGGCACAACGCAACGCCTTCTTGTTCATCGTCGTCACACGCTCTATCTGAAACCTGCGCCCGGGGAAATCCCGCACTTCATGGTCAGAGACAAAGAGATGGCTGTTGCCGTCTATCTGGGCCACCCCGAAATGTCTCTCCACCCATCCGAAGCAACCGGCCTTCATTACCGAGGCATTGGGCTCATAAAGCCACATACCGTCATGCGACAAGAGGTCTATACTGACGGGGGCACCCATAGTCTGAGGCCATGATTCGGTCAGGCCGCACTCCAGCACGTCATCACCATTGACACAATACAGGCGCTCCACCCCATGAAACGCCTCCGACATGACTATCACAAGTTCCTTGCACTCGCCGTCTACCGAGACGATATGCACCTCCCCTACTCCCTCGCCCATATCGGCTACAGCCTTGCGCCAGTCGAGCATGGGCGATAATTTGACAACCACCAGACGGGCCTTGTCCATCAACTGCCGGCCCAAGGCGGCCACATTGGGGGTGCAGTCGGCGATGGCAAAGGTACGTCCGCCCCTTGCGTCGCGCCGGGCCGGATCAACAAAAATGAGTGATACAGGATCCATTGCCGCCAGATAGTCGGCGGCATCACCACATACCACCCGAGCCTGGCCCAGGCCCAGCCGGGCGAAATTGCTGCGGGCAATGTCACACAGATGTTCCTGACGCTCCACATACACAGCCTCCTCGAAGCCGGCCGCCAGAAAAGAGAAGTCCACGCCAAACCCTCCCGTGAGGTCTACCATGCTTCGTTGGCTGTCGCCTATACGGCTCAGAAGCCTGTCGGCCAACAGGGCTTTGTAACGGGCTGTCGCCTCACTGGAGCATTGTTCCATCGAGAGATGGGGCGGATAGAGTATGCCCTCAACGGAAGCCCAAGAGGGCAACTTGACACGGGATTTCTGCCTGCCACTAATCTGGTCGAGGGCAAAAGCGAGGTCTACATTGTCGGGGGCACCCTTGAGCGCTAACTGACGAACGTCGGCATCGCGATGGACACGGATATAGTCTTGAGTCTGCTTGTTCATGGATAAGAGATGTTTTTGGTAAGGGTATCACAAGGAATACATCAGGCCCAGATGCACGTCATAAGTGCGGGCCGTAACGGTAGGATGATACTTGTAATGGGTGTCGCGCCAATAGAAGGAGGCCGACAGGTCGAACCCCAAATGGTTGGTGAGCGCCAGCACAAAGCGCGACGATACCACCAGCAAGGCCGCATTACCCTTGTCGCCCTGAGCGTTGAGATAAAGGGGGTCGGTAGTGGTCAAATCCTTGCCTTCATAGCCTTTCCAGGTATAGATACGATAATAGTCTGCGCCTGCCAGGAAACGGCCAAAGCGGCCAAACTCCAGCAGGGTCTGCACTTTGGCACTATAACCGCTACCCATGTTGTAGTCGCGGTCTATCACATTGTAATAGTCACTCAACGAGCCGCCCAACAGGATGCCATTCACAAAGATACGCTGCTCCAGCTTGGTGAGGTT
>CALGHW010000172.1 GCA_937916075.1 uncultured Prevotella sp. | reverse complement strand
GTTTCAAGTGCTCTGAAGGAAGTTTTGAGCGAATATGAAAAATATTTATATTTTCCATGTTCTATACCTCAACCGTACAGCTCGAATTAATTCCGCCAACGGGTATCTATGCGCTATTTTAGTTCGTATATCCAGCTCCGAAGAGGGAGTGCAGCGGGCTACACGACCGATGAGAGCTGGGTATACGGACCGAAAAACATGGAGACATAAAAAAAAGCAATCCACCGAAAATCAGTGAATTGCCTTTCTAAAAGTCGGGATGACAAGACTCGAACTTGCGACCTCACGCCCCCCAGACGCGTGCGCTAACCAACTGCGCTACATCCCGATTGCTTTGCCCTTTCAGGTTTGCGGATGCAAAGGTACATACATTTTGTGAAATGAACAAATTTTTCGGCCATTCTTTTTATGTTTTTTCTCTTTTTCCTTGTTTTTTCTTGATTTCATCCGTCAACAAGCGTTTTAAAGGCTCAAAAATCAATTTTAATAGGCGTATATCAGGCTAAACGACTAACTTTGCAATTAAGAAACCTACCAACAAACAATAAATCAACCTATCAAAACAATGAGAAAACAAAGATCAATCCTCAACGTCCTGCTCTTGACACTCCTCGTGCTGACCATGAGCAGCTTCAAGGTGGCCAGCTATGACTCCATCAAGGTGGCGGCCCCCTTCCCCATGCCGGCCATCGCCATCTACAACTTCCCCCACCAGGACTTCCCCATCACCGACTACGGGGCCAAGCTGAAGGGCACAGACACCGACCACAACTGCATCGCGGCCAACACGGAAGCCTTCCGCAAGGCCATGAAAGCCTGCAACGAGGCCGGTGGCGGACGCGTCGTGGTGCCCAAGGGAGAATGGCCTTCCGGCCCCATCCACTTCCGCAGCCAGTGTAACCTCTATCTGGCCGACGGCGCCAAGGTCATCTTCTCGTCCGACCCGCAAGACTATCTGCCGGCCGTGGAAGTGAGCTGGGAGGGCCTGGAGTGTATGAACTACTCGCCATTAGTATATGCCTACCAGTGTCAGGACATCGCCATCACCGGAAAGGGCACCCTGACCCCCGACATGACCACCTGGAAGACGTGGTTCAGCCGGCCCAAGGCCCACATGAAGGCCCTGGCACAGCTCTATGACTGGGGCTCGTTTGACAAGCCGGTGGCACAGCGACAGATGGCGGTGGGCGAAAACCACCTGCGCCCGCACCTGATTCACCTCAACCAGTGCCGCAACGTGCTGCTCGACGGATTCAGAATCAGGCAGTCGCCCTTCTGGACCATCCATATCTACCGCTGCAACGGCGGCGTGGCCCGCAACCTGGATGTCTACGCCCACGGACACAACAACGACGGCATCGACCTGGAGATGACCAAGAACTTCCTGGTGGAGAACTGCCAGTTTGACCAGGGCGACGACGCCGTGGTCATCAAGGCCGGACGCAACCAGGACGCCTGGCGCATCGGCTGCCCCACAGAGAACATCGTGGTGCGCAACTGCCACGTGCGCAACGGCCATGTGCTGCTGGGCTGCGGCAGCGAGATTTCGGGCGGCATACGCAACGTCTATATGCACGACTGCACCATGGAGGACCTCGTCAAGACGCTCTTCTACCTGAAGACCAACCGCCGGCGCGGCGCCTTCATCGACAATATCTATATGGAGCGGGTAAGCGCCAACAGGATGCAGCGGGCCTTCGCCATCGACACCGACGTGCTCTACCAGTGGAAGGACCTCGTGCCCACCTACAAGGACTCCGTGACGCGCATCAGCAACATCTACATGAGAGACGTGAAGTGTCATGAGGCCGACGGGGTGCTCCAAATCAACGGCGACAGCGACCTGCCCGTGGAGAATGTGCAGATTGAGAACGTGCACGTGGACACGGTGCGCAAATACACCATCGAGAAGGCCAATGTGAAGAGGCTGAAAATCAAGCAGGTGACGTGGGACGCTTATCTCGGCCCGCAGAAGCGCGAGCGCAAGGGATAACAAACAGCCTCTTTAAAACAGTAAACCAACAGAGACACGATAGCCAAATAGGCTGTTTAGCCCTCCTGACCAGCAAAGACAGGGAGGCTAAACAGCCTGTTTGGCTATCATGTCGTTTCTTTCTTATCGTTCTGCTACCGGATACTGTCTACCCACGTGAAGGGTTTCTTCACAATCAGGGTGTCGCTCTGGTGGCGGCACCAGTAAGAGATGGCGGTGGAGTCCACCACGTTGCGGTTGGCGGCATCCTGGACAAAGGCAGCCGTACGCACGGAGGAGCGCTTGTCGGCCATGATTTTCAGCGAGTCGCAGGCATGCACATCGGCGGTAAAGGTGGATTTGCCGTCGAAATGAGTGTCATACATCCGCGAGTCGATGTTGATATAGAAGTCATAGCTGTCCTGTGTGGCCACCGGACGGGCCTTGAGGAAGGTGCGGGCCATCATGCCGTAGGCGATGTCGGCCATATTGGCCCCTTGCGAGGTGCGGCGCGTGAAGCTCACGGTCTTGCTCCACTGGGGCGATGTGAGGGTGTCGGTTTTCACGCTGCCGTCGGCGTCGATATACTGCACACGCACGTCCACCACGTCGAGCAGGCGGGCGTCTCTCAACACGGCTGAATAAGTAAGCTCCGTGGAGCGCACGGGCGAGGTGGTGATGACATCGTCGGGATTGGAGAGGTTGGGGTCACGCTGGTCATAATCCTCCGTACCGGCACAGCCGGACAGCAAGGCGAGCGCCACAAGAGCGGACAGGGGCGCGGGATATAAAAGTTGGTATCTGTTCATCATCTTTCTTTTCATGATTCTTCTTTAGTCTATTTCTTCAAGATTCGTTCTTGGCTGCAAAGTTACAACGTTTTGGGAGTTTGCCAAGAACAAGTGGACTGATTTAATACATTTTTCATTTTACCCGAAGCAAAGACAGCAGAAGCAAATCCCTGTTTGTCTTGGAGATGTCCGAAGCGGCCGGGCGCAAAGAAGCCCGCTGCCACGGCGCTGTCGCACCGGAGCAACGGGCTTCTCCCTATATGCTGTTGTCAACCTGAAAGGCCCGGAAGGCCACAGGCTGCGCCAGCCATGAAACAAAATTACTTAACCATGATCTTCTTCACAGTGCCGTCGGCCATCTTCACGATGTTCAGACCCTTCTGAGGAGCTGACATACGCACACCGTTGACATTGTAACGGGCCACCTCGGTAGCGTTGCTGCTATTGTTGATACCCTTTACAGAAGCCTCATAGTTGCCAAGATAAACCTGAGCGGCATTGACAATCTCCAAGGTATTGTTGTTAATCAGCAACACAGCCAGCTTCAGCTTGTCATAGTTCTGGATGGCGGGGATAGAAGAGATGTCGAGAGTCTTGGAGAACTCAATAGCGTCGTCCTTCTCGATTTCGTCCTTCTCGATAGCGCAACCGTAGAGCGAGTTGTTCTGTGAGTCACCCCAAGCGGCTACCACCACATTGTTGTAAACCTCGCCAGCCACCTGGTAAGCGCCATTCACATAGCGACTCATATCGTCATCCTGAAACAGGATAGACGAAGGATATGATCCCTGCTGCTTATAATAGTAATTGATGTAGTCCTGGCAATAATAGTTCAGCTGTGACCACATGACAGCCCCTGCGTCAGAGCCGGTAAGTCCATCCTCTGTAAGCACATACAGCAAGCTGTAAGGATTGGTCTGACGATCTACATTGAAGGTTACACTACCTGTCACGTCAACAGAAGTCTTTCCGTGCTGAGTGGCCGAGAATGAAGACACGGCACCCTCCCCAAGTACGAGGATATTGTTCTTTACGTAATTGATAGCGCTGGTCATTCCGTAATGGATACGGGTAGCATTGCCCTTTGAGTCTGTCTCATAAGAATCTTCCAAACCTGCATAAGGATCTACAGAACCGATACGGTTAACCAAAGCTGTGGGGAATCCATCAACAAAGGTATTCATGAATCCGTTGTAATCACTGGTAGCCATCGGGTCTGTATAATCACGCAAGTAGTTGGCGTGAGCAGACAGGATAACCACATTCTTACCCATCTCTGAAGCGAGCTTGTCCATACCTACCGTACCACGGGGGCAGAATCCACAACCGGTGCTGGTAGCCTCTTCCACTACAGGCATGACAGGTGATGTCTTCTCCAGGCCAAGCACGGCCACACTGGAAGCGCCAGTCTTGTTGCCTGACGCATTTTCCTCGCCGTTTACCTTGGTGATGGTAACATTGACAAAATGCTCACCGGCCTGGGCCTTGCCAAGCGGCAAATAGAGTCGGGCGGAACTGTTTCCGGCAATAGGCTTGTTGTAAGAAGCGGAAGAACTCAGGGTGAGGTTGGCCTCAGGCTGGGCTTTTCCGTCAATATTCAGCACATAGCTAATGCTGTTGACGGTCTGGAAACCTTCGTTTGCCACGATGACAGAAAGGTCTACATCTGCACCTACCTTGGCTGATGTCTCAAACATAGAAGAGACGGCCAGTGAAGAAGAAGTACACTGGGAAACATCCATATGGACATAGGCTGCCAAGCAACCTACGTAATCGGTCACATCAATAAGTCCTGACTGCTCTGCGGTCTCCAAATAGAGGATAAAGGCTCCTGACTCACCGTCCTGCGGACTGAACACATAGTAGGAAGATGAAGCGGGGCTGGCGATAGTGTAACCTACCATACAGCCGTTCTTGCCTACAGTGAACTTTTTGTCCAAACCAAACTTCGTTTCCTGAAGATATCCTTGAGCATTAAGTCCCAGCAACTTACCGGTCACATCCATAGAATAGTCGGCATTGTCGGCACCAAAAGCGACAGAACCATCATCATTGATATTGGAAATCCACAACTTGGCACTGGTAATACCCTCTACCTGATAGAAGAGATTGATTACAGAGTCAACGACTGCGTCGCTGAAGCTGGCAGGAACCTCAATGGCAAAGTTGCTCACATCCGTATTGGTCTGGTTGATACCATTGTTAGCAAAGAACTCAGCCAATTTCTGAGGACTGGTCACATAGTACCTTCCGTCGGAAGGCTGTGCGTGATAATACCACATGGTTGTTGCGGCGGCAGCCGGAGCCTTGGCAACCTTCACGGGTGAAGATGTCAGGTCCTTGGACAGCTGGGCAGCGCTTATCCAACCGGTTTTCTGGGCAGCGTCCAACTTTTTTCCAGAAAACTTGAACTTCAAAGCGGCATCATTGCTCTTCTTGCTGATGTCCTGGAAGGAGAAGCTGGTAGTCTGGGCCGAAACCGATACGGCCATTGCTGCCAAGCAACCCAAAAGTACTTTTTTTAACATAAGACTAATTGTTTAATTAAACATTGATTAACTCTAAATAATAATTATTTCTTGATGACTTTCCGCACTGCGCCTTCCGCACTGCGGACCACATAGATTCCGGACTTGAGCCCTTCCAACTGTGACGGAGCAGCGTTCTCCAACAGCAGATGACCTTGCAGGTCATAAACCGTGGACAAGCGCTGTGCCGCATCAATGCGCTTTACGCCAGTAGGATCCTGATTGCGGAAGAGAATATAGATGGTATGCGACTCTCCCAACGCACTGATGGTAAAACGACTCTTCAAAGAGCCATAAGTTTGAGGAAATAACTTATACTCCAGCAAGGCGGTATTGCTCACATGAGCCGTAAAGGAACCGCTATAAGGCAAGGTGATATTACGGCAGGAGCCTCCTAAACAAACCTCAGGCTCTGTTCCCAGCGTATTGCTCCCGTCTTGAGAGATGCTGAAAGTGGCAGCGGCGTCACTCTCTGAATAATTCTTCACAGCCAAGCTGCCTGTTGAGCACTGTAGCTTACCCAAAGACCACATATCAGCCACGGCATCGAACACGAATGTGGTGTCATCGCTCACGGGCTGGCCGTCATAGATGAAACCTATCTTTTGTCCTTCTGCCTTCACTGCCATAAATAGTATGGCAAACAGGAAAGACAGGGTAATTCTTTTCATATTATCCTCTAATATTTATTGATTGATGATTTTTTTCTTGGTCACTTGCTGCACACCGTTGTCGTTATAGACAAAGGCTACCACAGAGATATGCTCAGGGGTCCAGTTTTGCGGAGCCTCGTAAGTGGGGAGTGTATAGGTGAACGTCTGCTCACTCATCTGGCCGCCAGCTACCGTTATGTCGGTGCCCCAATCACCATTGATGGCGTCGCGGAGCACATGGTTGTGGGTGTAGGTGGTATTGACACTTCCATCGGGCAAGCGCTGGAAGCTCACCAAACTGTCTTCCACCAGCCAAAGCTGGAGCTTACCAGTCACGCTGACACTCTGGTCTTGGCCCAAGGCAGATACCTTGACCGTCAGTTGGCGGGTAGCGGCATCATACTGGTTGCTGAGCGAAAGCGACAACTGGACGGGCTTCTGCAGCTCGCTGTGGATATAATTGTTCCACTGGGCATACTCGCTGATGCCCTGCCGGTCGACAACGCCGCTTGGCTGGCTCTCCACGCCGAAGTGCTCATAATAACGCTGGCCGAGGTCGGTCTTGTAACCGGCAAAGGTACCGAGCTGATTGGATACCACGCCACTCACGCCAAAGCCTCCGCTATGGATACCCACGGGGATTATCACGCTGTCGCCATAAATGGCCACAAGGCGCTCTATCTCATCGGTGGCATTGGGACAGTTCAGACAGTTCTGGCCCGTGTAGTCCTCGATGAGGATGGCACGGCCCACGCTTGCCGGCTTCACATATACATACCGATTTTCTTCATCTATGCTCTCGCACGACACGACTGCAAACAGAGTCAACGCAGCAGCAAACAGCCTATATATTTTTCTGAATGATGTCATGACTTTTTAGAAGTTATAGTTATACGAAAGTGTGAATCCCTTGGTGGCGGGCACCATCCGGCATACGCCGCCCGAACAGTTGTAGCCGGCACGGGTGCGGCCATAGCCGGCCTGGATGCGGTGGGCGCCGGTCGTGAAGGTGACCAGGCCTTGATAGTAATGCAGACCTGTCTCGCCCACATTATACATATCGGAGGCGGTAATCATCCAGTGGGGCAGGATGGACAACTCAAGCAACCCGAAAGCCCAGTCGCCCTGGGCCTCGTTGGTGGTGAGATACTGGGCCTCGCCACGGAGCGTGAAGGTCTTGTTGAACCGGTACTTGCCCTCGGCCACAAAGATATTGGAATGTACCATGCCCACGGGGGCGCCGTCCTCACGGTCGATGGTCTTCAGCACACTGTTGTTGTAGAACTGGTTCATATACATCAAGTGGATGTCAAAGCTGCGGGTGAGCTTCTTCTCCACCTGGAAGTTGAGGTCCTGGTAATAGCGGTCGTCACCCCACTTGAAGAACTTGGAGGTGTAGCCCTCTGAACCTATTTTTCCTCCGTCCTTCTCTTCCTTGTCGATGGCACGGATATAAGAGAAGTTGACTTTCACCTTGGTGCCGTACTTGCCGCCAAGCAAGGTATGCCGCTTGAAGTTATACCCCAATTCGGCTTGATAGGCCCACTCGCCCTGCGGCTGAGTGGCATAGGGATAGAGGGCGGCCAGGGCATAGGTGTGCTCCATGGTGAAGGCGGGCAGGTGGTTGATATAAGAAGCGCTGCTCACCTGCTTCTCGTCACGGTCGGAGCGGAAGCTCATGTTGTCGCTGCGCTTGGCCTGCAGCAGGAGGCTCATGCCTTTCTGCGAATAGCTGGCCGAGAGCATGGCAACAGAACCTTTGCGGAAGATGTAGCCATTGGCCGACGAGGGGTCCTGACTCTTCTGGGCGTACTCGGCCAGAACGTTCAGTCCGCCTTTCTGCAAGCGGAGGCGCAAGTCGTAGGCACCCACATTTTCGGGCTCATTGAGCTTGTGGGTGGCATCGACCATCAGCTCGGAGGCGTCCTGATAGCGTGACACCCAGGAGGCGCCGAACGTCAGGAAGGTGTTGGAGCGCTGGAGGCCCTTGAACCACTGGTCAAGACTCAGCTCCATGTCGGCACCGTAAATCCAGGAGTCGTTGTGGCTCCAGTAGCGACGCTGCTTGCCGGCCAGGGCCTTGATGGCCACGCCAGCAAAGGGCTTGATGTTGACACGGCCGCCACGGAGGTGGTTGTCGATGCCCAGGCTGCGCTCCTCGTAGGTACGGAGGATGAAACCCGAACCAAACTGCTCATAGAAAGAGCCGAGCGTCACGTCAAACTTGTCCCAATGGGCCTTCACATAATAGAAGGGTACACCGTTGCCCTTGTAGTCTTTCTCAAAACCGGGCAGCGGATGCTCGAGATACTCATAGCGCAGTCCGGCATCCACATGCTGGCTGGTGGCATTGAGTTCCACGAATGTGTTGGTGAGAATGTCATCACTGGTCTTCTCTGTACCTATCTTTTCGTCGTTCTGCGGAAAGAGGATATCACTCTGGATGCTACCACTCAGGTTGACCACGCCATCACCTCCCACAGAAACCAACTTCTGCTGGGCCATAGCCTGGCTGCCAGCAAGGGTGAGACAGGCGAGGACGGGTATGAATCTATTGGATTTCACGATTTGACGATTTCTTGTTGTCGGATATTATTTCTTAATCAGTTCACGAACTTTCTCAATCAGTTCCTGTTCGGCACCTTCGGTGTAGCCATTGTGCTTGTAGACGATGTTTCCCTCTCCGTCGCAGATGAGCACGTAAGGAATCATCTGGATGCCAAGGGCGCGCTTGAAGTCGCTGTTGGGGTCGAGCAACACGTCATACTCCCAACCGTTGCCGTCGACGAGGGGCTTCACCTTATTGATGTTCTGAGCCTGGTCGATGCTGACCGCAAAGATTTTCACGCCTGTCTCTTTCTTCCAGTCGTCATACACCTCACTGATGGCGGTCAGCTCACGGTTGCAGGGCTTGCACCAGGTGGCGAAGAAGTCGATGATGAAAGGTTTGCCGCCATTGTTGAGCTCGGCGGTATTGACGGTCTTGCCGTTAATGTCCTTCAAGGTCACGGAAGGAAGTTTCTGAGCGTTGGCCATGCCAACAACGGCAAGAAACAGAATAACGAATAAACTTCTAAGGATTTTCATAACCTTTGGTTTTTGTATTTTTGTCTGTACAGGCTCATAATGACCTGTACAGACAAGAGATTGGCTTTAATAAATTTTCCTAAAATATCAGTTGGCCGATGCCACACGTCTCAACTCTGGAGCGTACCACACATAAGAATTGGTACTGTTGTCATTGTCCTGAGTAAAATTCTTGGCCTTGAAGTTCCGAAGCATGAAAGAAATGACATCCATTCCTTCCACTGTTCCGGAGAACTTCAGGAATGTGCCGTCCACATCATTATACTCGAAAGCACAAGTCAGGTCGATACCCGTATTGTAGCCTGTCCAATAGTCATTGGGAAGACCGAATGCCAAATATACCTCATTAGACTTGTAAGTACCAAGATAAGAGCCGGTGGAAACAGTCAGCGAACAGGTGGACGGATCGTAAGACACCGGAAGCGTCAAGTTTGGATTCACGGTAAGGCCTGTTGCGGTCAAGTCACGCTTGCTCAACTTATCCGACTTTGTCTTTTCGGCGTCACGATAATAGCAAATGTTGTACTTACCGGCGATGTCTTTGTCAAAATCAGCCTGGCAAACACGCAGTGAGTCTTTGAAGTTTCCACTCTGATAAACAACGTAACCCGAGCGAAGGTGACCTGTGGTGTTCTCGGTAACATTCAGATACAGGCTGTCATTGGCCAACGACGCTGTAAGCCACTCGGGAACGCTCACCAAAGTCAGAGGCAAGTCACACTTCAATCCATAACGCTCTGTACGAGCGTTGTCATCGGCGAAACCAATGGTGGATTTCTCCACCTCGGTAACGACTCCGTTTTGCACCACAGCGACCTTGACAGAGTCAGATCCGCAGCGAAGAGTGACATTTGCCGCACGGCCACTGATGTTTTCATTCTGTGCGACAGCCAAAATAATAGAATCACCGCTCAGCTGAGCTGTACACCAGGCCTGAGAACTTGACACTGACACGTTGCCCGCAGCGGTGTAATGGATAGAACCAGAGCCACCTACCGCAGTAAAAGCGGTCTTTGAACTAACAATCGAAACCGATGATTCGTGGGCATAGGGATTGTCAGTATCATCACTACAAGCGGTGAAACCAGCAAGGCCCAAAGCCAAGAAAAGCAAACTATATATCTTTTTCATTGTTGTCAATTACTTTTTAATAAGTGATTTGATATACGCAAGAGTACGGTAACCGTTTGCAAAGCTATAGGCAGAACCAGAATATTGCTCACTGTTGGAACCGCTAATCTCCCACAGACAGAATGAATTGGCAGAGAGATACTCATTCACGTTGGGCTTCCATTCATAAACAGGGTGCTCAACGTCCTTGTTGTATTCTGTATACAGACCGACTGTAGTGGCTGCAGGATACAGAGAACCTGAACCATTCTTGAATGATGCGGCATTAAAATAAATCAAGGACGAACCTGGATTGGAAAGAACCTGAGAGTTCATGCTCAAGGCCCCCTTCGACTTATTGTAATTTACCACAACGCCCAGATTAGGATCGGTAAACAGGCCTTTCATCTTGAAAGAAGATCCGTCAACATCAGGTACAAGCGTCACCTCAATGGAGTCAAGCTCGCCTTCCTCACCCAACACGAACCAATATTCACCAGCATAATCAGTATACTCACGATAAGTGTCAGGCAAGAAGCCCACAAGTGTCAACTGCTGTGCGTTGGCATCCAAACAGTTAAACTGACGCTTTGCTGAATCAAAGGAGAAATTGGAGATGGCCGTTCCATCCACATTAAATTCCTTGTCCAAACGGATACCCTTGTCTGTAAAGGCGAAAGCACCCTTCAATGAAGAGCCAGAAGCGCTCAAGTTATAAGTTCTGGAATCAAGGTCAAGATCCAAATCCAGCTGTTTTCCATTCAACTCGCCCTTGGCTGTAGCAATGATTATCGCATCTTTCTGCTCGTTGACCTTTGCGAGATACTGCTCAGGAGTCTCACCCTCGGCAAGAGGATACAGATTGATGGTATTACCTGTCTTCTTACCAGCCAGAACCACCTTCTCGGCCGTGGCACTCATAACTCTGAACTCATAATCTGCGTGTGAGGCCTCATAAGAGGCTGCGCTCGGTGTTGACAAAGCATGGAACACGCTGTTGTATGTGTCAAAATTAAGAGAGACACCATTATCGTTTGACATCTTGTAGTAAGACTGCGCACTCTTGTCGTCAAGCTCTGACCAAATCGTGCAATTCAGAGAGTCAAACTTGACGATATAGGCATAGCTTCCGCCAGTGGCGCTGTCGCCAATAGCGTAGTCCATCACCCATCCATTCTTGGCGCTGGTAAGGATTTTCTTCGCATTGTTCATCGCCTCTTCCATACGGATGGAAGACTTCTCGCTGAACACATCGTCCGTATCGCTAAGACAAGAAGAAAATGTCAGCAGCGACAATGCGAACAAAGCCAAAGAATATATATTAAAAAACTTCATACGAATACGAATTTTTGATTATTAAATTGATATGTCACTTAAATCGACCTTGCCGTTCACCACATCGGCCTCACGGCGGAGCACTGAATCACGGAGCTTGTCAATATCGATGCCAAAAGTATCACTCATATACTGGCGCACCAAGAGCAACTTGGCCTCCAGCAGATTACGACCGTTGGCAGGATTCTTTGATGTGCCGGCAGCCTCTTTCATCCAAGCTTCCCACTGCTCAGGCGTATTGGTAACATACATGGAAAGCATCTCGGCAAAGTCCTCTGCATGTGAGTACTGAGAATAGGAAGAAATGAAACCACGCGTGAGATAGCCCGTGTTATTGGGAGCCACGCTCCACTGGTCGGCCAAATACTGAGAGGTAATCAGCTGGTAAGCAGCCGAATAGTCACGAGTCTGGTTCAAAATATGGGTAAACTCATGATGAATGGTCTTCAGATAATAGGTATTCAGAGACGAAACGCTGCGAATATAGTCATCAAGGTGATTGACACCCATCAGGTTAATCTTCTTACCACCCTCAGCAGTACCCAACTCTATCGTGCCATTGTTACGATAATGCCACTCACCCTCCAGATAGAAGAGCTTGGGGAAATAGGTACGGGTGAAGTTCACACCGTCTGCGGCCACTTCGTTATAAGCCTCGATACATGTATACTTCACGATATGCACAAGCTTGATGGCCTGATCATAATCTGCAGGTACAGTATAATAGTTCTTGTCACTCTCGTTATACTCATAACGGTACTTGAACTGAATGTTGTAAGGCTCAATCAAGTTGACATCCAGCCATTTGTCGAAGGGAGTCTCCTCCACCTTGTCGGCCACAATGACACTTTCAGACGAAAGATCATCCTCTGAACAAGAAGACAAAGACAGTCCTCCGCCCAAAACAGCTATTGTATATAATAAAAATTTCTTCATCGTTTAAAATAGTCTAAATGTCTTTACATCTATTTTTCGTCTCTCGGATTAGGTGTTACACCTGCCTGAATGACAGACACAGGAAGCTGGATAGCGCGACGGGGGTCATCCACCAAGAGAGAGTCGGTAGCTTTCTCCGGCTCGCCATCTGCATTCATCAGACGACGGTAGATAACCATTCCATAGCGGTTGACATCCCACCAACGGTATCCCTCGTGGACGCTCTCGATACGCTTGAAGTTCAACACACACTGCAACATGCTCTCCTGAACACTTCCCTCTGCATCAATGGCAAATGAAGGATGCAAGTGTTTCTTCAAAGTAGGCTTATCCCATGTATAATAATTCATGTTCTGATAGAACTTCGTGATGGTATCCGGAGTAAGCGTCAGCCGTGAAGTTGTCCAGTTCTGCATCCATGTGGTCAGATCCTCACAAGCCTTGTCGTACTGTTTCAGCATGATGTATGCCTCAGCACGCTCCAGAAGCGTCATGTCAGCCTTCAAAGGTACAGAAGTAACCATGAAATAACCAGTCTTAGCAACAGGGTCTACCTCCCAGAAAGAAGACTGGCCGGCCGGCAACTTGGCAACCAAGACTCTGTCCATACCGCTACCCTGGAAAGCCATACCATCACAGCGCAACATATTCTTATGCTCACCGCCCCAAATATTGGGTGCATAGACCACTTCTTTGTCTGAAAGATACTTGTCGTGCGAGTATTTGGTATACATCTGGTAATTGCTCTCAAACAGTCCTGCAGCCGAGATAGAGGTAGAAATCAGCAAATTGCAGTTTGCCGTAGCGTCAATATAGGCATTGGTACGAGGAGTCAAGTCGTTTGTGACACCCAGGGCTTCCATTGCATCCCAGTCACGAAGCATAGCCTTGGCATTAGAGCCCAAGCACTTATTGGCATAAGCGACAGCCTGGTCCCACTTCTGATAGAAGAGATAGAAACGGGCCGCAAATGCATATACTGCCTGTGAATTGAAATGATACTTAGACACCTTGTAATGAGAATCGCCAATCAGAGGAAGCGCAGCCTTGATATCGCGGTCAATTTTCTCATACACCTCGGCCACCGTTCCACGCGAATACTCAGGTTTCACAGTCGTTTCGGGCTTTTCCATATAGGTGATTCCCATATCGCCGGCACTTGTAGCAGGATTGTATGTCTTGCAGAATTGATTAACCAAAATAAAGTGATGATAGGCACGGCTGATAAGAGCCTCGCCTTTACACTCCTTCAAAGTGGTGGTCGTGGCACCGCCCATCTCGTCAATAGCCTCAAGAGCCTGGTTGGCCGAAGCGATGGCGCGATATGCGTCCTCCCAAATCATCTGGGGGGCGTCATTATCACTCTCCGTGATATCCTTCCAAGCATAAGCCTGGTCCAGAAAACGTGAGGAATATTGGGTGTAAGAAGAACCCATGTCATCACTATTGTCGGACATGATTTCATTCACCAAAATACAAGAGCCGTTCTGCAAATAAGCAGAGGTCAACAGAGAAGACACTTTTTCTTCTGAGTCTATTTCTGTACGGTTGTCAGGCATTGTGTCAAGATAGCTGTCACAAGAAGAGAACATGACAGCGCCCAAGGCTGCAAGGCCTACCTTATATAATATATTGTTTCTTTTCATCTTTTTAAACGATAATTAGAGTCCAAGCTTTAATGTAAGAGTAAACTGCTTTGGCACAGGAACAGCAACACCACCTGTATTGAAGAACTCAGGATCCTGTCCGTTCAGCTTCTTGTCTGCATAGATAAGGAACAGGTTGGTAGCCTGCAACTTCAAAGAGAGGTTGCTGACACGCAAAGCTTGAGTGATGCTCTTGGGGAACTCATAGCCCAATGAAATCTCTTTCATACGGATGAAGTCACCCTTGGCAATACGGTCGGTAGAATAGTTGTAAGCACTATAGGCATACTGCAATTCTGAACCGTACAAATTATACTGGGTCTTCGAAGCGATGACAGGAACGGATGTGTAGTTCTCATCACCGGGTACCATCCAACGGTTCTTAAACTCCTTAGGCATAGAAACCAAGTCGTCATACTCGCTCTTGTAAACAGGGTCCAGACGAACCACATTTCCGAATGAGTAAGTGATAAACACATTCAAAGTCAAGTTCTTGTACTTAAACACGTTGCCGAAAGAACCTACATCTGTAGGATCAACGCTACCTGAATACACAAGATTCTCCTTCAGCTTGTCTGAATCATAAGCCTGGAAGTTGACATCTGTAGTTGCCAGATTACCATCGGTATTGATTACCTGAGGCAAACCTTCATTGTTGAGTCCCATATACTTGAATGAGAACAAGCTACGCACAGGGTATCCCTCCATGGCGAAACCTGATCCTGAAACCAAAGCCATAGCACGGCTGACAGTCTTCAGGTTGGTAACCTCATTGGAGGTATGACTATAAATAAAGTTGGAAGTCCAGGTAAAGTCTTTCGACTTGATATTGGTTGTGCTCAAAGAAAGCTCCACACCACTTGACTTCATCGTTGCAATATTACCATACTTGTTAATCTCACCACCGACACCAGCCGTCGTTGCGATACCAATCAAGTCATAGTTGCGACGGGTATAGGCATCAAGAGTAAAGTTGATACGGTTATCCAAGAAACCTGCATCAATACCGAAGTTGAACTCATGCTTCTTCTCGTAAGTCAAATCCTCGTTGGCCAACTGAGAAATATAAAGCTGTGTCTCCTTCACACTTGAGAAAGGTCTCCAAGGATTCTCCGACTGAATCACCACACGTGAGTTGGTCACAGTAGAAGGACCACGGTCTGCCGTCAATGAATAAGACAGACGGAAAGCCAAGTGTGAGAATGCCGGCTCCAGCTTCTTGAAGAAGTTCTCCTCATGAACATTCCATGTAGCAGCAACGTTCCATGTAGGCAACCAACGGGCCGTACGGCTCTTACCCAAACGGTTGGTACCCTCATAACGGTAAGTTCCATTAATTGTATAACGTCCTTTATAAGAGTAAGTTCCATTTACGAAATAAGCAGCGCTGCGCTCATTGCTGTTTGTCAGAGAGTAATAATCTGAGTTTTGCTCCAAACCTTTCTTGAACACCTGGTAAGCATACGAGGGGGTCTCACCCATGTTGTACTGCATACCCCAACCACGGAACCAAGTGCTATGGCGCTGCACGCTGTTGATTTCAAGACCGGCATAAAGATTTACGATATGTGTATCATTATCGAAAGCATCGTTATACTGGGCTGCAGCACGGAAGTCATAACCGAACATACGGTTGTCTGTACGGTCCAGAATACCTCCATTCGGCAATACAGATACAGGCAGGGCATAGATGTCATCCGGGTCTGTATACAAGTAGCTATTGCTCTTGCGAATGGTAGAAGTGCCCATGGCACGGTAAGCCTGTGCCTGGTTTGAGTTATCCTTGATATTGTGTTCCTGAGTGGTTGCGCTATACTTGACAGCTCCCAATGCAGACAGTTCCACCTTGGTGATAGGCTTGTAAGCCAATTTGGCCTGCATACGGAAGTCGGCCACATTCAGGTCAATATAGTTGTTCTCCAACTCCTGGAAGATATTGAAAGGAGCGTAGTTACGTGTATAATAAACTGAAGGATCCAGTGCACGAGAGGTATTCAAAGCATAAGAATATGGGTTGATATCAAACGCACGACTCACCTGACCAGTAACGGCATCGGTAGTAGCACTGATGGTTCCTGGAGCTTTCTGCTTACGATAAGAAGCATTGCTAATCAAACCAGCGGTCAACTTCTTGGAAATCTTATAGTTGGCATTAAAGTTGGCTGTATAGCGCTCTACCTCGCTCTGCTTGGTCCATCCTGGATCAAACATTGCACTGACAGATGCATAATACTGAGCCTTGTCCGTACCAGCACTGATACTTACCGAATGGTTGTGCTGAATGGAATTAGAGAACAACTCCTTAAACCAGTTGGTGTTGCGATACTCTGCCTGACGCAGATAGTTGGCCTTAGCTTCAGCAGTATTGGCGAGAGCAAACTGTCCGGTAGTGGGATCATACGTATTGATAAGTTCATACATCTTACCATAAACGCCACTATTGGCTGAATTTGCTATTTCTGCATAATTCAGGAATCCTTTCTGCTGAAGCTCCTGATACACAGCCATTTGGTCTTGAGAGTTCATGATATTGAAAGTAGAGTACGAGGGAATCAAGCGCATGGTATACTCACCTGTATAGCTGATATGAGCCTGTCCGGCCTTACCTTTCTTGGTGGTCACGACAATCACACCGGCCATGGCGCGGGCACCATAGATAGATGTAGCGGAACCATCCTTCAGAATCTGGAAGCTCTCGATGTCATCAGAGTTCAGACCTGCGATGGCAGAGCTAATCAGCGTGTTGGCGTCACCAGACGACAACTGGTCGGCGCTCACGTCGACCACATCTTCCATAATCACACCATCCACAACCCACAATGGCTTGGAACTACCGTAGATAGAGGTTGCACCACGCACACGAATCTTCGGTGCAGTACCGAATGTACCAGACACGTTCTGTACTGACACACCAGCTGCACGGCCCTCGAGTGAGCGGCTAATATCTGCCATACCATCAATCTTCGCATTTCCTGCGTCAATCTTCGTCGTGGCTCCTGTGAAGAGTCGCTTGTCGACCTTCTGCATACCGGTAACCACAATTTCATTTACAGTTGTGTTGCTTGACGAAAGCGTCACCTTCATGCCAGGCTTCGCCACAACTGTCTGTGATTCCATACCGATATAGCTAATCACAAGTTTTTTACCCGACGGAACCGACAAATTGAAATGGCCATCCATGTCGGTGGTTGTTCCAGTCTTGGTACCTTGCACCATCACGGTCGCACCAATCACTGGAAGTCCGTCATCCTGAGATATCACGGTACCCGTAATTTTCTTTTGGGCAAATGCCATTCCTATCGACAGGAACAGGCATACTAAAAGCATACTTAGCTTTCTTTCCATAAATACTCTCTCTTTCCTTACTTAATTTTTTATTATATTAATTTACAGAGTGCAAAGTTAGCTATAAAAACGGCAAGTTCAAAGGAAAATACAATTTATTTTCGTAATTTATACAAATATTATGTCAAATAACGACAATCTCTTTTATTTTATATTTCAAAATGGCAGAAAAGGCTATTTTTCGTTTACAGATTGAAGAATATGCATAAAATATGTAAAAAGCGGTATGATTACGATTTTAAGTAAGCAGCCGCTGTTTAGCTTGTTTCTGTCACAAAAAGCACAATAGAATGAAGAATTTCACACACGTCTCAGATTTCGTTTTTTCCGGAACCGGCCGAACGATTTCAAATTCGCGATTCTGGACGTCCTTATTTTTTACCATCAAACCATATAGCAAAACATCTGAATCAAAAAGTGTCATAATATATATAATGTACGCGTACATTATATATATTATGACACTTCAATGGATTTACTTACTTCACCAATATGACCAGATATTTGCTGGTACTCCAGAACTGGTCGGGATTGATAATGCGAAGGACATACTGCTTGTTGGCATCACGCTGCAAAGTGTAGCTGCTGGCCGGATGAGCCGTGAGCATCTTGGCCGACCGGGAGTAGAGTTTGATTTCCTTATCCACACGGATGTCTATCTTGGTAAAATACTCCTTGTTGAAATTAGACTGGAGCACCTTTCCATCCTTCAGGATATTCTGTTCTTTCAATTCGCTTTTTGTACCGAAGACAAACCATGCGGTATGCAACTGCTTGTCTTGCTGGCTGATTTGCTGTGACTTCTGTGCGCTCTCATTGGTCAGCGTGCTCACATTGCTGTTCAGCCCGCTTATCTTCTCATCCAGCTCGGCAATATGTATGTCCTTGGCATCCAGTTCGGCACGAAGCTGCTGCATCTGGCGGTCTTTTTCTTCCAACTGGGCCGTGAGGCTCTCGATGGCCCGCTTAAACTGGTCGCCTTTCACCGAGCTCTCGCGGAGCTGCTGCTTCAACTTGTTGATAAGCTCCCGGTTTTGCTTCATCGTAGACTGTATAAACTGGATGTTCTCCCGGATGCGCTGAGCGCGGTTACTTCCCTCGCCGTCCTTGGCCAGACTTACCCGATTCTGCGCCTCATTGATTTCACGGAAGCCCTCCTCTATCTCGTTCATCGTGCCCATCATGTCGTTCAGCTCATTGTCCTTTTGGGCGATAATCTGATTCAGCGAGTCGCGCTGCTGCGCTATGGCGGGGTCTGGGCCTTTCGCTTTCTCCTGCTTGCAGGCTCCCAAGGCCATCACGCACAAACAGATAAACAGTAGTTTTCTCATAATCATACTTTTTTAGGTTTATACTCTTTTGTATCACATCCGGCCACGATGACCACTATCTCACCGCGCGGTTCTGTCTCTGTAAAATGGGTTATCAGCTCAGCCAAAGTTCCTCTCCGGCTCTCCTCATGCACCTTTGAAATTTCTCTGCACACGCTCGCAAGACGCTCCGTTCCAAACACTTCCGACAGTTGCTGAAGTAATTTGACAAGCCGATACGGTGACTCATAAAATATCATCGTGCGGCTCTCCTCTGCCAAGGCCTGTATGCGGGTCTGCCGTCCTTTCTTTTGGGGCAGGAAACCTTCGAAGACAAACTTGTCACAAGGCAATCCGCTCGCCACCAGGGCCGGCACAAATGCCGTGGCGCCCGGCAAGCAAATGACCTCCACCCCTGCGGCCACGGCCTCACGGACGAGGAAGAATCCCGGATCGCTGATGCCGGGTGTTCCGGCATCACTGATGAGCGCCACATTCTGGCCTGCCATCAAGCGTTGCACGATTCCAGCCGAAGTGCCGTGCTCATTAAACTTATGGTGCGACATAAGATGATTGCTGATTTCATAGTGTTTCAGCAACTTGCCCGACGTGCGGGTATCCTCTGCGAGCACAAGGTCGGCCTCCTTTAATATCCTTATGGCTCGGTAGGTCA
>CALGHW010000171.1 GCA_937916075.1 uncultured Prevotella sp. | reverse complement strand
AATGCGGGATTTACGGATGAGGAGCGTGAGAGATTCTCAAAACTTCTTGACCATGGATTCATTGACACATTCCGACTGCTCTACCCCGAACAAGTGACCTACTCATGGTGGTCTTACCGCTTCCGGGCCCGCGAGAAGAACGCTGGATGGCGTATCGACTATTTCGTTGTCTCCGAACGGCTCAAGGAGCGGATGGCCGATGCCAAAATCCATACCGAGATTTATGGCAGCGACCATTGTCCGGTGGAGCTTGACTTGAAGTAATAATCATAACATTCTAACAATCAATATGAAACCAACTTATTTGTTACTATGTGCCTGTCTCTATGGACTGTCGGCAACTCCTGTCGCAGCCCAGGGCACAACAGACGATTACAACAGGGCCTACCAGCTGAGAGACAAGTATAGTGCCCGACGGGTGTACCACAACGGAGCGAAAATTCATTGGGGGAAGGAAGGCTCCAAATTTTGGTATACCACCAATGGCAAGGACAGTACACTCTGCTATGACGTGGACCCTGCAACGGGAAGCCGCACGCCCAAGCCGTTACCCAAAGAACCTGCCGCACGCCCCCGCCCCAACGACGGCAAGGAGCACTTCTGGAGTGAGACCGACGACGAGCGCAAAGGCGCACCAGTCATCTCGCCCGACGGCAAGCTGAAAGCCCGGAAGTATGGCGACGACATCGTGGTGGAAGAGGTGGCCACCGGCAAGCGGATACTGACCACGCATGACGCATCGCAAGGTGCTTACTACTCGGCTTATATGCAGTTTTCACCAGATTCTAAAAAATTGGCTGTCATGAAGATACGGGCCACAGATAAACATTATATTTATTACGTGGAATCCACCCCTCCCGACCAGTTTCAGCCCAAGCTCCACCAGCAGGAATACCAGAAGCCGGGCGACGCGCTTCCCCAACGCACGCCGGTCATCTTTGACCTCACCACAGGGAAGCAGCTGGTAGCCGACGCCACCAAACTGGCCAACCAGTTTGACCTGTCATGGCTCCGATGGACGCCCGACGGCAAGGAAATCACCTTTGAATACAACCAACGGGGGCACAAGGTATATGCTCTGATGGCCATGAACGCCTCCACAGGCACCTTGCGCACCGTGGCCGAGGAGCGTTTCCCAAAGTATGTCAACTGGACCCGGCAATGGCACCACCACTTTGCCGACGGCAAGCAGCTGTTGTG
>CALGHW010000170.1 GCA_937916075.1 uncultured Prevotella sp. | reverse complement strand
GTCGTATTGGGGGCGGTATTTTATTCTGCTCAACCATCATGCAGTGAAAATAAAACGTTAAAGAGGTTAGAAATAGAAAATAGAATTATTATGGCCTTTGGGGCTGTGCAAATTTATGCAAATAGAATGAATAACCCAAACAAATATCAAATATTCGTTTGAAAACATATAAACTTTGTGGACTTCTGTTTAAAAAATATAAAAATCTTTGTTGTAGGGCGATATTATATATAATTTTGCATTCATAAAGACAAGTTATCAAACATATATTACGGCATTTTGGATTCTTACGCAACTAACAACTGACAATCAATGAAAAAACAGACATTTTGCGCTGCGGTAGTTCTCTCGGCAGGAGTAGCTGTGGCAGCCTCGGTGGGGACGATGAGCCCCGGAGGCGCTGACCGTGCGGGTCAACCTTCCGAACTGACGGTGAAGAAGCACTCGAAGGTCAAGAAGACCGCCGACAACAAGGAAGAGGTGACCGATGTCACCTCGCAGTATGTGACCAACGCTTCTTTCGAGGCCGACGACCTCGCAATCTTGGAGAAAGTGAACAACACGGCCGACGGACTGCGCGGCTATAAGGTGACGGCCCCCAAGGGATGGACTGTGGGCGGTACCGCCGTGACCTCCCTGCTCGTCACCAAAGACTGCTATACGGACAATAACTTCGGCCTCATGACCACCATCCCCGATGGTACCCAGGCCTATTACCTGCGCCAGGGATGGGCTGACGGCACCACCTCGCTGCAGCAGACGCTCAAGCAGTTGCCCGCCGGCAAGTACAGATTAGTGGCCAGCGTGCGTACCGGTTATGCCAACTCAGCCTCTTCATCCTTCCATCTCTTTGCCGCCACCGACCAGACCACGGGGGCTTTCAGCCAAGGCTCGGCCGGCTGTTTCGCCACGATGAATTGGGACAATCCCCAACTGACCTTCACCGTTGACAAGGAGGCCGACGTGAACATCGGCGTCACCGTCGACTGGCTGTCGGGCGGCAGCTGCATCGCCATCGACAATGTGCGCCTCTACCGGATACCGGAGGGAGCCGTGGAGCCGGGCGACCCCACGGAGGCCGATGTCAAGAGTCCCACCGAGGGTGTCATTACATCTAAATTCGTGGGTGAACAGGCCATGAAGCAAGACCTGATGGAGATGCTGGCCAAGTTTGCCCAGTATATGAAGAACGACTACCAGGACTGTGCCGCCCCCAACTCGGCCGGTGAGCTGTGTGGCGCCTTCAAGAGCAACAGCACCATGACCAACGGTGAGGACGGCGTGCGCCCCAACGCGGACCTGTCCATGATATGTGCCTTCCTCGTGAAGTATGGCAAGGACAAGGTCAGCCTGCCCGAGGGCGTCACTTGGACCGACCTGGAGCAGATGGCCATGAAGAGCCTTGTCTTCGCCTATTCCACCCACAAGGCCAACAAGCTGAAGGTGTGCTCGGGCAACAACTACTGGGGCTCCGTCTCCACGTCCGACAAGGTGTGGGAGAGCTCGCTCTGGGCCATGTCGGTGGCTTATTCGGCCTTCTTCCAGTGGGACAAGCTCAGCGACAAGCAGAAAGGATACATCGAGAAGCTGCTCAAGGCCGAGTGCAACTATGAGCTGAACCGCTCTATCCCCACCGGCTACAACGGTGACACCAAGGCCGAGGAAAACGGATGGGAGGCCGACGTGCTGGCCGCCACCCTTGGACTCTTCCCCAACGACGCGCTGGCGCCCAAGTGGTTTGAGCGTCTCCGGGAGTTTGCCGTCAACAGCTACTCGCACCAGGACGACGCCGCCAACCAGACGGTCATCGACCCGGAATATGACCAAAAGACCGTGGCTGACCTCTATAAGGGACAAAACCTCTTCAGTGACTACACGCTCCAGAACCACAACTTCTTCCACACCAGCTATCAGAACGTGGTGATGCAGGAATTGGGCGAGGCCGCCCTGGCCTTGAAGCTCTTCCAGCAGCAGACCATCGGTGAGGAGAAGTGGAAGACCAACGCCCTCATGCACAACAACGACAAGGTGATGAAGGAGGTGCTCAACTGGCTGGCCTTGGCCGACGGTGAGCTGGCCATGCCCAACGGTAATGACTGGAGCCTTTTCCTCTACGACCAAATCACGTCGTACACCACCAATGCCTGCTTCTTGGGCGACCCCGACGCCCTGATGCTGGAGAACATGGCCTATAAGTATATCAAGGCCCGCCAGACCACCACGGCCGACGGCTCTTGGCTGTTGCGCTCGGACATCGGCGCGCGCCGTATGGGCGTGGAGGGCCACCGCGTGATGATGACTTGGCTGATGCATGAGCTGATGTCTACCGCCGAGGTCACACCCACCGACTGGTACGACTTCAACCGCCAGTATGGCGCGGCCCGGATATTCCCCTGCCAGAACATTGTGCGTGCCGCCACCGACGACCGCTTCACCTGTTTCAGCTGGAGCGCGGGCAAGCAGAGCTACACGGGCTATATCGCCGCCAACAGTGCCGACAAAAACAAGATTATCGTGCCTTACCGTGAAAACAACACGGGCAACTTCCTGGGCTGGTATACCGTGAGCGGCAAGAAGACCAACGCCACGCCCGTGGTGAGCGGCATCTACCGGCTGCGGGGCAACAGTTATACCATGAACGGTGAGCTGAACACCAACGAGGGTGCGCTCAACCACCGCTTTGCCATCTATTCCACACCGGGCAATGCCGTCATCTATACAGACTATGTGAAGGCCAACGCCGCCGCCACCGTGACCAAGGAGCAGGGCGGACTGATGGCCATCAGCGTCGATGAGCTCACACGGCCCAAACGCACCTTATATTATCAGGGCACGCACCGCCAGACTGACGGGGCTACCCTCATGACCATGGACAGCCACTGGGTCAATATCGACAATGCCTTGGGCGTGGTCAATATCGACGACAGCCTGATGGCCTTCGGCGACCGCACCAACAACAACTCCATCATGACCGCCAAGCTCTATGCCGCCTATTCGGCCAAGAGTAGGCAGGTGAAGGCCGGCGAGGTGGCCGGACGCCGTAACATCGTTTATTACAGTAATATCAATGCTGCCGAAACGCAAATAGCTTATTGCCAGAGCGTCAGCCTGAAGAACCGCCTGCCTGAGGGCTGGAACGGTGTCATCGCCTCTGATGTCAATGTGCTCGACACCCGTGGCGCCAGCTATCTGCTCCTGTCCAACTTCTGTGGCGACAGCCGCTGCACCCTGAAGGACATACAGGTGGGGGGCATGGCTCCTGTCTTCACGACGGAGACCCAGGTGACCGACTCCAAGGCCACGGCCACCTTTGCGCTCGACGCCAACCATTCTGAGGGCGAGCCGCTCTACTTCACCCTCAGCGGCACAGCGCTGCGGGCCATTCAGGATACTGCCGACTCTACCAAAATCTATGTGACCAACCTCGCCCAAAAGGATGTTGAGGTGACGGTGGGGTTCAATAACACCAAACGTGACATAATGAGTGTCTTCGGCATCAAGGCCGGCCAGACCGTGGCTTATCGCTTTGACAGCGAGGAGGGTATCCTGGAGGAGGAGGCTACTTGGCCCGAAACGGCCGCCGACCCTCTGGAGGGCTATACCGACCTGACGGCCCAGAAGCTGGTCAATGCGAGTTTCGAGCAGGACGCTACTTACGGTGACGCCACGGGCAACATCACGCTGAACGGTGTCGCATACAATCCGTGTTATGTCAACAAGGTGTCGGCCGCAGACAAAAACTTCATCAATGTGCTGCCTGTCAAGGGATGGACTTCGGCCAAGTCGCTCGACGGCCCGTCCAACTATTGCCGTATGTACTCCATGCCTTACAGTGCCACGATGTATTGTGTGAGCCCCTCGTCGGAGGGCAACTATGCCGCCCAGTGTGCCGCCCCGGCGATGGACGGCGACTGCGGCCAGCGCTGTCTGACGGTGCTCAACTCGTGGGCCAAGGGGCGCAACGCCATTACCCAGAAGGTGAGTCTGCCGGCCGGTGAGTATCGGCTGGTGATGGACATGAAGTATGAGTGTCCCAACCAGACATCCAACGACGGCCGAACGGTGAAGACCTCTTCCAACGAGAACAGCTCGCTGACGGGTGTTAAGATAGGTTCGCTGACCGACTACCGCTATCCTGCCGTGGCCAACGAGTGG
>CALGHW010000169.1 GCA_937916075.1 uncultured Prevotella sp. | reverse complement strand
CACAGCGTCGGCCGTCACGGGATTGACCTCGAAGATGGCCGTGAACTCTTTGTAGAGCAGGGCACTCGAACTCTGGAACATCCAGTAGAGCTTGCCGGTGGCGTTGTTGTAGAACATCGACTGCTCATAAGACGAGTTGATGAATGAGTCGCCGGGCAGCAGGTTGGTGGCCGAGATGCCTCGGATCATGGCCACCTGGCCGTTGCTCTTGCGTATCTTGCCCAGGTATACGGCGTCGGTGTTCTTGTTGAGATAGGTGCAATACAGCTCGCCCGTGGGGCTGCAGGCCATGGCGAAGAACTTATAGTTGCGGTCGAGGAAGTTGCCCAGGCGGGTCATCTCGCCCGTCTCCGGGTCGATGCGCACCACATAGGTCTCGGTATAGGTCTCGTTGAAGCCATAGATATAGCCCGTGGTCTGGTCGTAGGCCAGCGAGGTGGTGGTGCATTCGCAGTTGTCCTTCAGCTCGTGCTCGGAGAGCAGCTTCCAGGTCTTGGCGTCGTAGATGCGCCACATGGGCTTGATATACTGGCTTTGGCTGTAAAACTCGTTGGAGTAGACCTTGCCGTCGTGGTAGACACATCCGCCCAGGGCCTTGGTCTTGATGATGGGCTGTGTCTTGTTGGGCGCGAACTTGTTGTCGTAGCTGTACTGGTAGTAGCCGGGTTCCATGACGGTGAACTCGTCCACCTTGCCCCAGGTGATGGCTCCCACCAGTTCGACACCCTCCATGGCCAGGCGCTGGAAGTATTCCACGGCCTGGGCTGTTCCGGCAGCCGCGAGGATGGTCACGGTGGCCATCACCCGCAGGATGCGGTGGCTGAACGGATGCTTGTATGTTTTCTTCATTTGGATATGCTTTTCGTTTTCGTTATTTCATGATTTTCACGGTCACTGTCTTGCCCTCGTTGTCGGTGGCGCGCACGATGTAGAGTCCGCCGGCGAGTGATGTCATTACTTTCTCTACAGTGGTGTCGGTATGGCGGGTCACCATGCGGCCGGCCGCGTCATACACCTGTACGGTGGCCGGCTGTGCCGACACGGGCAGGCCTGTGATGGCGTCGACCACGGTGCCGTCCTGTATGTAGCAGATGCGGAGGTTGCGGAGGTTTACGTAGTAGCCGTTGCTGGTCACGTGGAAGCCGATGCTGTAATAGTCGTCGGTGTCGATGGTGAACTGGTTGGTGGTATAGGTGTCAAATCCGTTTTGCTTCAGGTTATAGTAAGAAGCCAGCACCCGGGTCTGTACGGTGGAGTCCTGGTCGTTGCCGATGGTCACGTCGATGTTGTTGCCATAGTCCTGGCTGGTCTTCAGCTCGTAGCTGAGCACATAGCGGCGGTCG
>CALGHW010000168.1 GCA_937916075.1 uncultured Prevotella sp. | reverse complement strand
GACCTCGCCTCCAAGGGCTGCTGTCGGGAAGTCGAGCAAGAGGTTGTAGATGATGTCGTTGCCGTCGCGCACGAAGGTGTCGTTTTCCTCCTCTTCAATGAACACCTGGATATCACCGTTGATGCCGTTGTGTGGTCCGGCGTTACCCTTGCCGGGCACGTTGACCACCATTCCTTCGGCCACTCCGGCGGGGATGTTGATTTCCACGACTTCCTCGCCTTTCTCCACGCCAGAGCCTCCGCATTGTTTACACTTGTTCTTGATGACTTTGCCCTCGCCG
Source organism: uncultured Prevotella sp. (assembly GCA_937916075.1). Lineage (GTDB taxonomy): Bacteria > Bacteroidota > Bacteroidia > Bacteroidales > Bacteroidaceae > Prevotella. The sequence goes on along the minus strand of CALGHW010000168.1, from coordinate 1,393 downwards.
TTGCAAGTGGGACATACGCTTTGGGTCTGTACCATGCCGAAGATACTGCGCTGGGTGTGCATCACCACACCTGAGCCATGACATGTGGGGCACGTTTCCGATGTGCTTCCTGCTTCGGCTCCGGAGCCATGACAATGAGAGCAGGTGACATCCTTGCGCACTTTGAACTTCTTTGTGACACCGGTCGCAATCTCTGCCAGTGTCAATTTGACACGAAGCCGTAGGTCACCTCCGCGATACTGCTGTGGGCGTCGTTGGCCGCCTCCGCCAAATCCTCCGAATCCTCCGGCTCTGCCTCCGAAGACATCACCGAACATGGAGAAGATATCGTCCATGTTCATGCCGGCGCCACCGCCGAATCCTCCGAATCCTCCGCTGGCTGGTCCGTCGAATCCGAATTGGTCGTATTGTTGCCGTTTCTGGGGGTCGTGGAGCACGTCATAGGCTTCTGCGGCCTCTTTAAATTTTTCTTCGGCTTCCTTATTGCCGGGGTTCCGGTCGGGGTGGTATTTGATGGCTATTTTTCGGTAAGCCTTCTTGATTTCATCTTCCGAGGCTGTCTTCTCGATGCCCAAGACCTCGTAGTAGTCTCTCTTTGCCATGTCTTTGTCTTGTTTGCTATTGGGATGTTGAATGTGTATGGGTCAGTTCTCGCTTATTGTCCGACTGCCACTTTGGCGTGTCTGATTACCTTGTCGTTCAGCTTGTATCCGGCCTGTACGCAGTCGAGCACCTTGCCTTTCTTGTCGTCGCCCATGCCGGGTACCATGGCGATGGCCTCGTGTACATCCGTGTCGAAATCGGCTTCGGCGGTCTCTATCTTCTTCACGCCGAGGGTTTCGAGCGTCTTTTGGAATTTGTTGTATATCAGTTGCATGCCTTCTTTCAGCACTTTGGGGTCGTCAGTCTTTTCGGCGTTGGCGATGGCGCGTTCCATGTCGTCGAGCACGGGGAGCAGGGCTGTGATGGTTTTCTCACCGCCGTTGAGTATCAACTCGGCCTTTTCCTTCAGGGTGCGCTTGCGGTAGTTGTCAAATTCGGCCACGGAGCGCAGGTATTTGTCTTTCAGCTCGGCTATCTGCTCGTTGGCGGCTTCCAGCGGGTCTTTCTCCTTGGACTTTTCGTCCTCGTCTGCGTTTTTAGCTTTCTTTTCTGTCTCAGCATCTGATTTCTGCTGACTCTCAGAGGCTTTCTTTTCCGCCTCTTTCTCCAGGGCGTCTCCGTCTGTGATATTTATGTCCTTTTCTGTTTTCATTTTTTTTGTTCTTTTAATTGTTATATTTCTATGTGTGTAGCAAAAAGCGTGCCGAAACAATACGCTGAGAGTCAAGAGCCAGGAGCGCGAGAGGGGACGGTTGTGTCATCCCTCTGTGCTCTTGGGTCTTGACTCTCC
>CALGHW010000167.1 GCA_937916075.1 uncultured Prevotella sp. | reverse complement strand
GGCCTGTCCTTTCGGATAGGGTCACGGAGGTCCCGGTTATGAATGAATGTTTATTGTTGATTTCTTGGTTGAGAGTTATCGGGTCACCTTCAGGTATTTCTCGTAAGCCTGGTCCCAGGCCTCTTTGTCGGTAGGCTCGTAGCGTTTCAGTTCTAAGCTGTCGGCGATGATGCGTCGCATGCCCCAGATGTCGCTCACGTCGCCGGCCGCCTTGGCCTGCAGCATGATGTTGCCCAGGGCGGTGCCTTCCTGAGGTCCTGCCAGTACGGTGACCCCCAGGCTGTTGGCCGTCATCTGGTTGAGGTATCCGTTGAGTGAGCCTCCGCCGATGATGTGGAGCACATGGATGTCGAAGGGTGCCATTTCTTTTAGGTAGCCGAACACCTGTCGGTAGCGCAGGGCCAGACTGTCGAAAATGCAGCGGCATATCTCGGCATAGCCCTCGGGCACGTGCTGTCCCGTCTCCCGGCAGTAGGTCTGGATAGCCTCCACCATGGAAGCCGGGTTGGCAAACATTTCGTCGTCGGGGTTGATGAGGCTCTGGAAGGCGGGTTGTGCCATGGCTTCCTTTTGCAGTTCGGCGTGTGAGTGTGGCGCGTCGGTCCATTCCTTGCGGCAACGCTCATAGAGCCACATGCCACAGATATTCTTCAGGAAGCGTGTGGTGCCCTCGATACCGCCCTCGTTGGTGAAGTTGCGGTCGTAGCTCACGTCGTTGATGATGGCGTTCTTGGTCTCGATGCCCATCAGGCTCCAGGTGCCGCTGCTCAGGTAAGCGAAGTGCTCATCCTTGGCCGGTACGGCGGCTACGGCACTGCCGGTATCGTGGCCGGCCACGGCCACCACGGGAATGGCTCCCAGTCCGGTCATCTTTTGCACCTCTTCGGTAAGTTCGCCTATCACGGTGGCGGGGTTGACCATCTTGCCGAAGCGTCGGCGGCTCAAGTCCACGCTGGCCAGGAGTTGCTCGTCGAGTTTCTTGGTCTTGGGGTCGAGCAGCTGGCTGGTCGAGGCAATGGTATACTCGCATACTGTCTTGCCGGTGAGCATATAGCTCAGGGCGTCGGGTACAAAGAGAATCTTGTCTGCGTTTTCCAGCGCTGAGTCATGGTGCTTGCGCATGGCATAGAGCTGGAAGAGCGAGTTGAAGTTCATAAACTGTATGCCGGTGGTGGCATACACTTTCTTCTTGTCGATGACATTGTTGAAATAGTCCTCCATCATGCCCACGGTGTGCGGGTCACGATAGGCCAGCGGGTTGCGCAGCAGTGCGCCGTCGGCTCCCAGGCATACAAAGTCCACGCCCCAGGTGTCGATACCGATGGACGTGATGGCCAGTTGGCGCTGTGCCACAAGCTTCAGTCCCTTGATGATTTCGAAGTATAGAGCGTAGATGTCCCAATAAAAGTGGCCGCCCGTTTCGATGAGGTTATTGTCAAAGCGGGTGAGCTCTTCGAGTATGATATGTCCGTTGTTGAGAGTGCCCACGATGGTGCGTCCGCTGGTGGCGCCGAGGTCTACGGCGAAGAAGTATTTTTCGTTTTTCATTTGTTTGTTTTATTGTTTTAGTATAGTAGTTGCCAATGGCGGTTGG
>CALGHW010000166.1 GCA_937916075.1 uncultured Prevotella sp. | reverse complement strand
TAGAGCACATGGAAGCCGATGAGCTTTTTGACTTCTTCCACAGGAATCTCGTCAATAGACTCCGTGCCGTAGGTGTCTTTGAGATACTGTCGCATGGTGTTGTCATCGGGAGCCATGACGGTGAGAATTGACTTTCCGTTGACGATAGGTTGTAGTCCGGCGCGGTCCACTCCCTTCAGGAAAATGCTGTAGTTGCCGTCACTTTGTAGTTCCTCGTATATCGAACCGCTAATCCAGTCGGGGGTCTCGAAATACTTGTCAATGTCAGAACATGATGACAACGTCACTGAGGAAAGCAACAGGAGGCCCATTGCGCTCTTTAGTCTTGGTCTTTTCATATACTGGTAGTTTTTATAGTTTTGTTGTCTTTGGTAGTTAATATTACAGGTGCAAAGTTAGCACATTAGGGTAGTCGTGAGGTGGATTTTTTAACGGATTATGTATCTGTTTTTCCATAACACCTTGCAAATATAGTGATTTTTAATGAATAGACAGCAATTTTAATGCTTTTTTTGTGACAAACAGAAAAAGAGGAAAGAAAAGTCATGTTTTAATTGACATTAAAAAAATGTGCAGAAAAGGTCTGGTCTGTATGGATGGAAATGGTAGTGGGGTGTGGTGTATTACCGCACCATAAGTGACCGCTGACGAACAAACGGCTTGATAACATCACGCCTGAGTCATGGCCCCAAAGTGTCTTGTTTAGCCTGTTTTGTTGGCTATCTTAGAGCCGGTCACCAAGGTGGTTGGCTCTAAAACTGGCCATTTGCAAGGCTAAAGCTCCCTTATGGTTGCCAAGATTCCGCCAACGAGTTAAAAGCGGAAATGATATTGGTGGGGATGTCATATGCCAACCCTTTTGCGAGTGCTCCCTTGTAGGTAAAAAAAAAGAGGAGGCGCAGTGTTTATTAAAGATACACTGCGTCTCCACATGAAAAGTATGGCTTTGGGTCTTCTTGCGGAAGGCCTATGGCCGTTGTCTTATCGGATATGCTTGTCTACTTGCTTGCTGCCGTCGCTCAAGGTTGACACCCGGATGACAGTGCCTTCATATTGGTCGCCGACGCGGATGCCTTGCAGGTTGTAGCAGACGGTTGACACAGCGTTGGGAGTTGTCGTGGCATTTGTGATATGGGTGGTCACTTCCGCTTCGACAGCCTTGCCCATGCCACCCATTTCGTTGGCTGCTCGTACACTGTATTTGGCGTTGGTGTCTGTCACGGTGAAGGCCGGCTCGGTGGTGAACCCAATTACCTTGCCGTTCTGGCATACGGCCCAGCAGAGAGTATAGGGCGAATCGGTCCATGTGAGCGATGTGCCGGAGAGGATGACCTGCTCGGGAGCGGGCGCTTGCTCGGTGGCAGTGGTCGGGTCCCACTTGTCGTCACCGCCCATCACCGTCTCTAAGGTCAAGGCAGCCGCCTCGTCGGCCGTGAGCACAGGGTTGTTGATATGTCCGTCGCCGAAGATGGTCTTGCGGCCGCTCAGGTCGATGACACTTCCGGAAGCTGTGGTAGAGTTGTATTCGGCGTAGCGTGCGGGCCATCCGCCGCTCATCTCGTCCCAACCCAAGGCTGACGGGCGAGCCTCCATGCGGGTGTCGATGAAGAGGGCGATGGGGGTGCCGCTGCCCCAGGGACGTCCTAAGGTGAAGTTGCCGTCGATGCCTGATTTTTCGGCTTTCACCACACAGTCCTTAAAGATGTAGCCATACTTCTTGGGGGTGGACGGCACGGCGATGAATCCGCCCTTCTCGCACATCACGAGTTCCACGCCATTATAGTACACGTCGCCCTTGCCGCAGAGGAAGTCGGTGCGTCCGCGCAACCGTCCTCCCTCAAAGTAACAGCGTCCGTTGCCGTTCTTGGTGTCATACGTGTCTTGATATCCATAAAGGCCCACGCCTTTGCAGATAGTCTTGTCACCGGCGTCTTCCAAGGCTGCGCCACGTCCTGTGTTGTCCTGAAGTCCGCTTTTCAGGGTGATGTCCTGGAGGTAGGTGTTGGTCACGTTCTTGCCGATGTCCAGTGTCTGGCACTTGTGCAGACCCTCTATTGGATTTTGGTCACCGTATTTGGTGGGCACGAGGTTTGACGGCACGGTGTTTACCACGGTGGTGCTGTTCATGTCCTCGCCGATGATAGACACATTGCTGGCGGTCAGGTAGGTGATGGGGTCGGGATAGTTCACGCCGTCGCTGCCTGTCACAAATGCGGCCTCGTCGGCCGGAGTCGTGTAATTGCCTTGCTTGACAAATATGCGGAAGCGCTTCTGCTTGTCTTCACGCTTGTTGGCCTTGGCGATAGCCTCCTTGAATGATCCGTCGTCGGGCACGACAAAGTCGTAGAGCGACTTGGTGATAGCCGGTCGGCTCTTGGTGGTAAAGTGGATAAGTATGGGCTTGTCGATGAAGTTGTCTGTGAGGTCGCCTATGGATTTGGCCGGAAGTGTGAATACATAGTCGGTGGCATAGTCCAGGTTGCTGTATTCAAAGATGACACTCTTTCCGTAGACGGTGGGGGTGAGGGCTGTGAATCCATTGCTCAGGTTGCTCGCAGGCTTCAATTGGCCTGCAATGTTTTCACCGACTTTCACCTTCTCGTCAAAGTTGAGCACAATCTTTCCGTTGGCCGACACGTTGCTGTCGCCTTCTGCTGGGACACTGCTTGTCAGGGCAGGAGCTGTTCCGTCGTCAACAATCTTGGCTGTGGCTGTGATATAGATGTCGGCCAGTCCTGCCCCGTCGTTGTCCGACGTGGCGCCGATGACGCTGGATGTCTTGTCGGCTATCCAGCGGATATACACCTTGGACTGGTTGTCGGCTGCGGCCGGCAGACTGAAGGTCTCTTCCTTCCACTGCTTGGCACCTTCTATTTTGATGGTGCCAATCTTGGTCCATTGCTCGCCGTCGAGCGAGTATTCCACATTCTGCTTTTGGTAAGAGTTGTAATTGAGCGTCATGGCACTCGACACCTTGATGTCCGTGAAGTTGGCCGCATTGACCATGGTCTGCCAGTAGTAGTCGCCCAGGCCTGTGGTGCGCCAGTTGACGGCGGCGGGTCGTCCCTCATAGCCGCCCTTGTCGCCACATTTGTCCAGCCATCCTGATGTTTCGCCGGCTGCGTTGCGGAGTACCAAGGTAGCGCTCTCGTTGTCGGCCGAGGTGAAGTCGGCTGTGCGGCCGTTGCTTCCCTCCTTGATGAAGTCCCATGCGGCGATGAAGTCCTTGGCCGAGTAGTTAGCCTCGATGTCCTGGTCCTTGTCCATGGTGAGCTTGGTCTCAAGAGTGGTCTCGCCATTGCTCCATCCAGTGAAGGAAAGTATCTTGTTGGACGATGCGCTTAGGGTTACCTCTGTTCCGTCTTCAAACAGGTTCTTGTTGTCCTCGATGTGTGGGGCCGGATTGACGCTGACCATATAGTCGTTGGCTCCGCCGTTCACTTTGTAGTTCAGAGCGAAAGTTTTGACGGTCTCGTAGTTGGCCGTGATGGTTACGTCATCGCTGATGGTATAGTCGAGCTTGCTGTCTGTTCCCAGGATATTTCCGTCAGTGTCGGTCCAGTTTTTGAATTTGTAGCCGAAGTGGCGTGTTTGGGAGAGTGACAGTTCGGTGCCTGCGTCAAACACGCTGCCTATGGGCTTGACCTCGATGTCGGCAGCTCCTTCAGGGTTGGTCTTCACCGTGAGGTTACACTGTTTTACATCCTTGACTGTGCCGTTGAGCTTGCCGCTGATGGTCACATTGCCAAGGCCGATGCTCTTGGTCGCGCCCAAGGTATATACATAGATTCGCAGTCCGCAGGTGCCCTCGGAGGGAGTGGCCCCTGTGACGGTGTATTTGTAGTTGTTCACTTTTTGGCCTTCTGGGTTATTCCCCTTGTTCTTGCCATTGTCCCGACAGGGAATGAGGCCTTGGGCCAAGGTGACAGTTGTTCCGTCGGGGTTTACCCATGCGATATCAATCTTTCCTCCGTCTGTGCCGTATCGGGTACAGCTGAAAGCCACTTCAGTCGGGGTGAAGGTGAGTCCTGCCTTGGGGTCGATGGAGAAGTTGACGGCTCCATTGTCTGATGGGGCGTTTTGCACGGTCTCCACTTTGACGATGGTTTGTGTCATGTCGTCGACGGTCTTTTTGCCGACCTCGCTGAACGAGCTTCCATGGTGTTCGTAACAAGTCTTGAAGTAGGTGGCGCACTCCTGGTGGCTGTTTGTCCGGCCGTACCCTGGTCAAAGGGCCATGTGGCGGTAGCCTCCTTGTCGGTGAGTGCTTGTGCCGCGGCTGTCATGCCGCCTGCGAGGAGGCATGAGGCCATGATGGTTCTCAGATAGTTTTTTGCCATGATGGATGGTTTTTTGTTAGTATGTTCTTTTTCTCTGTTGTTAATAGATGTTGCAAAAATACAACATATTTTTGAATCAGACCGCCTGTTATGGCTCGTATTTCCTCAAAGACTGTCATCTTTACTCTGATTCTGATAAAAAGTCTACCAGGCGTGGCGGACAAGGACATATGGGATGGTATTTTAGAAGAACAAAACTACCGAAGGCCCTCTTCTTGTGAAGAGATGCCTTCGGTAGTGATGGACTAAGGTGATGTTGCCGATGTCTCCCTTATTTACGGTTTATGATTTTGCGTGTCAAGGCCTTTCCGTCTGATAAGGTAGTGACAGTGATATACGGACCGTCGGGAAGGTGGCTGACGCGCATCCCCTGCATACTATAATAGGTGACATGGACGGCTTGTGGTGTTACCCTGTTGTGGATGGCTGTCTCTGTTCCGTTGACGGGAGCGATGACTGTGCCGTCTTCTTGTGTGTAGCCCGGATAATATTCGGCCACAGCCGTCTCGGCATCCTTGTTGCCTTCAAGCATAATATTTTGTACCAAGCTGTTGGCGTAAATCTCAAGATTGGTGTAGATGCCTTTGGGGTCGAGGCTCTTTGAGCGGCCGTCACTGGGATTCTCGGGGTCGAGCCCGTTGGCAGTCTCCCAAGCGTCAGGGATACCGTCGCGGTCGGAGTCAAAGTCGGCCGCGCGTTCTCCAGTGGGGAAGTCGGCCTCAGTATAGCCGTTGACGTCGGCCACCACATCGATGAGTCCGGCCTTTCCAGTCACAGACCCTTTATAGGTAGCGGTGCCCGTGCGGGCTTCCGTCATGTAGCGAGTGTCAATATCGTCACGGAAGAGTGATGAGCCACAATAGGCTAAAATCTTCTCAAAGGCTTCGGCGGCGGTGTGGGTGGTCACTTCGCCGGTGGGGGCAGGCTCATCCATGCGGATGCGCACACATTTCTTGCCGTCGGTGTTGGTCAGGTGTTCCACGTTGTCACCATAGAAGTTGTTCGCGTCGAGCGAGCATACGTCCCCGTCAATCGAGTAGGTGCCGCTGTCATACTCCACGCCCTTCCAGTCTTGGTTTTTGGTCTGCTTGCCGTTTTTGTCCTCAGTGGTGTTGCCCGAGATGAAGTAACGGCTGGTCATTCCGTAGTATTCGGGATGCTTGCTGTCCGAGTTGCTCTTTGATGATACCGTGACGGTGGTGATACGGTTGGGCTTGGAGGTCGAAGGGCCGCCCTTGTAGTAGTTGTTGACAATGTTGATTTGTCCGCCTCCGGGTCCGCCGTAGCATCCGCCCCCGCCCCAGTTGTACATCAGACAGTTGCGGAAGTCCACATTTTCCGCCTGTACAGGGTTGGCCCAGTTGTATTCCTTGTAGTTGTAGTTGGCGGTATAGCCCGTCCATCCGTAGCGTGCGCCGTTGAATCGTGGCGCGCGGTTGTTCACGTGGGCTATCATGTTGTGGTGGAAGCTGGCCAGCTTGCCGCCCCAGATGCCCCCGTAGCCGTGTGCTCCTTTGTCGTGTCCGGCATTGTTGAGGCTTTCGGCGATGGTACACCATTGCATGGTGAAGTTGTTGTTGTCATAGAAGGAGGCCACCTCGTCGATGCTCCAGCTGAAGGAGCAGTGGTCGAAGATGATGCCTGTTTTCTGGCGTTGCCAGGTGGCGTCGGCTCCGTCGTTGACATCCAGTTCCTGGCCGCGCCGGAAGCGGATGAAGCGGATGATGTTGTTGCCGCCGGGGCGTACGGTGTAATAGCGTAGCGTGACGCCGGGCGACGGTGCTGTCTGTCCGAGGATGGTGGTGTTGTCACCGATGACGAGCTCTTTTTGGAGAGCGATGACTCCGGCCACGTCGAAGACGATGATTTTCTTGCTGTTGCCGCTTACTGCCTGTCGCAGCGAGCCGGTTCCACTGTCGTTGAGGTTGGTCACATGGATGACACTGCCTCCTCGTCCGCCTTGCACATAGCGTCCGTGACCTTCAGCGCCGGGGAAGGCCGGTGAGGTCTGTGCCATGGCGGTGCTTGTCATGGCGGTGACGGCAAGACCTATGAGATATGCGTATTTCTTCATAAGGGTATAGCTTGTTGGTAATACTTCTTGTAAACTATTGCATCCGCTGGAAGCCCTCCCAGCGCACATTCCACTTTCCGTCTTTGGGAAATCCGGGATTATTGGGTTCTGTGCATCCGTCCCATCCGGCACACATCATGGCTACGGCGTCGAGCAGACTGCCGTTGCCGGGCAGATAGAGTCGCAGACGCTTGGGCTCTTGGAAGTTGTGTCCGTTGATGAGATAGGTGTTCTTCCCCTTGTCGTTGAGCAGCGCCTGAAGAGCCGTCTCGCCCTGTCCCAAGCGGGCGGCACACATGGCCATCATGCCATAGTCCCATCCCCAGGTGGTTGCCCAGTTCCAGTTTTGCATGGCCCAGTTGAGGGTCTTCTCCATCGTCTCCTTATTATATAAGGAGGTGGCGGGCAGCAGTCCGCAAACGCCCAAAACGGCGGGATGGTCACTGCGGCACTTCAGGGCAAAGTCTTCTGCTGAGATTTGCTTGCGGCCTTTCTGGTCAGGAGTCTTGAAGGGGTCAAACTGTTCTGTTTTGTGGTTCTCGTCAAAGGAGGCGACAGGTTCTCCGGCTTGGTAGATGCCGTCTTTCTCGGTGAGTGGGGCCAGCTGGGCGATGATGTCATCCCATTCCTGGTGACGCTCCAGTCCTTGGCGCTCACGCCATTGTTGGGCCACACGCAGTCCATAATACCAGTAAGCCTGTTCAAAAGGATGGTTGTAGGAGAAATCCTTCGACATGCTTTCTTGCATGGCGGTGGCACCAAACAGCTTGATTTTCCCTTGAGTCTTGCCTTTTCCGTCTTTCATCTGGCAGCATTTGGCGAAGTCGGCCATGAACTCAGCCGTCTCTTCTACCTGTTTGCCATATTCCTTCAATGTCTCTGCAGAAGGATTGGCGCGATACATCTCTTCAGCCAAATAGATATAGTGAGGTTGTTGCCAGAGCAGGAATGAGCCTGTATTAGAAGGGGCTTCGCCAGCTTCTGGGTCGGTCATCTTCATCCATCGGATACCTTTGAAGCCCTGTCGTTCCGCTATCTTCTTGGCCACGGGATACGCCTTGTCATTATACCATTTCAGCATATTGGCCACAGCCTCAGGACGGTTCCAAAGTGCGAAGTCGAGCGCGTGCCAGAACGTCATTTCCAAGTGGGGACGTCCATACCAAGAGTTGTAGGTGAGGCCGGTTTCCTGTGGCGGCATGTTGTTGGCGCAGTTGATAGCGGTGAGGTATTGTGAGAGCACGGTGCGGCGCTCCAGCTCTTGGGCCCGTGGGTCAGTACATTCAGAGAAGTCGGCTATCGCACCGCTGTTCCAGAAGCGCGGCCAGTATTTCATGGTGTTCTTCAGCGCCTTGTCGTAGGCAAAGGGATTCTCCTTTTTCTTGTTGGCGGGATTCTCCTGGGTGTATTCCACGCAGAGTGTCAGCACATCTTCCTTAGGCATGAGCCAAAAGTCGTGTGGGGCACCCCATTCCAGTTTTGCTTGGCCTTCCCATTGCAGTTTCACATAATAGCGAGTATTGTCGATGACGTGCTCGATGATGGCTGAGTGTTCGTCAGAACTGATGAGCTTTGACTGGTGACGGTCGGTTTGTGTTCCATAATCGTTGGCATCATCGGCATGCTTGCCTGTGGGGTATGGCAGGTTGAGCACCAGCATGGCGTTGCCCCTCTTCAGCAAGTCGCTCTTGATACGGGTGAAGATGGCGTATTTGTCGGCCATGCATCCGGTAGAAACCTCTACGGGTGTGCCTTTGACCGTATATTTGGAGTTGACCATGCCGTCCCAAAGGGCCAGTTCCTGGTGAATGTCTTTGATGTCGTTGAGCGTGGATACCTTGCCGATGCCGTCGCCGTATGCAAAGCGCAGTCCCACGGTTCCGAGGTTCAGGCGGTGTGGATTGGTGCGGAAATAGTTAGTGGCCTCCTTGTTGCGTCCGTCTTGCTTGTATTCCACGGCATATACTTCTTGATGGCCGTGGCCTAAGTCAAAAGCCTTTTCCGTTTCTTGGGGCGTGAGATTTTTGACGTTCTTGAACGAGTGCCACCCCCAGTCAGACATGGTGGTGAGCGGTATGCCGTTCTGGTATGCCTGTGGAAAGCTCTGTAGGCCAGTCACGTCGACCGTGGCGGCAAAATGGCCGTTGCCCACGGTGAACGCCCCCAGTGTGTCAACCTTCGTTACAGTAGGGTTGTTACGAGAAACCACAGCCTGGCGGTCGATGCAGGCTGTGGTGTTGTCCGTGTGATACCCTAAAGCTTCCATTTCGAGCGAAGCCCAGATAAACGGGCCTATGCCCTTGGCATCGTTCTCGCGGACAGGTTCACTTAGGTAGTAGTTATAAGATCCGTCTCTTTTCTTGTTCTCCCTCACTTTGGGGGCCGCCTTTTTGACGGCGTCGCTCATGCCCGGGCCAAGTCCTGCCACGGCACAGCATTGTGTGAGCGAGATGGTCTTGTC
>CALGHW010000165.1 GCA_937916075.1 uncultured Prevotella sp. | reverse complement strand
GACTGATGAACAACTTCAAAATAGCCAAAAAGACAAGCAAAGATGCATAAGCTTTTTCTGCACAAGTTATTTTTTTAACATTACTAAATTAGACAATATCAGTCCATCGCTGTGAGCAGGGCCGTCCTGAGGTCCTCGCCCGACATCAGGCCGAGCTTCTTGCGGATATGGATTCTCACCGAGCTGATGTTGTTGGCGTTCTTGTTGGTAATCCGGGCTATCTCGTTCAGTGTCCGCCCTTTGGCCACCAGCCGGCACACCTCCAGCTCGGTAGGCGTGAGCTGCGGGAAGTAGCGGGCAAACTGTTCCCGCTCTGTCTGCTGTTCTGTCTTGCGCAGTTCCACCGCTTTGATGAGGTTGGCTTCCGACTGCTCGTCCAGTTGCTCGAAGAAATGGTTGACCGTCTGTTGGTCATTGCCGTTGGCCCGGCACAGTTGGATATAGGCCACCAGCTCGCTCTTGTTCATGTGGAAAGCCTTGAGGATACCGTTCTGGGTGGCCATGTAGTCAGTATTCTCTCGCTGCATGCTGTGGATGTTGCGCTGGATGATGTCGCCCATGATGCAAGTGAATATCTCCACAAAGGTGAAGATGACGACCAGTTGCAGGCTGACGGCATGACTGTCGTGGAAGAAGGCGAAATAGAGGGCCGGCAGGTTGATGAGGGTAGTCACGACAGGTATAATCCGGATGAAGGCTATCACCTCATAGATGACGATGGTCAGGGCAATCACCTGGTTGAGCACGATGGCCGCCTCATATCCCGGTGGCGTGGTCAGCGTGAGATAGACGATGCGCAACGACTCCGTAATCTGGGCCAGCAGGGCAAACGTGCCGATGGCCCGGATGAGGGACAGCTTCTTCTTGAGGTAGAGGGCGAGGATGATGACACACGTCAGCCAGAATCCTGCTGACAAGGCTTGCGTATAGCCATTGTCGACACCGATGAAGCCGAAGATATGAAGAGGTACACCGATGATAAACATACAGATACTGATGAGGAATACCAGCAGGCGCAACCGGCGCTCATGATTGTCGGCCCTGGATTCCAAGAACTGTTTGATATGGCTGTTGATGGATGTCTTCATCGCTTCTTGTCTCTTGATTGTGACTGCAAATATACTGCTTTTATTTGTGCTCTTGCAGAGACTCACCGTTAATGAAATCTAATAATTTCACATTCCCTGTACATCGGACGGACAAAAAAACTATCTTTGCATAAGACATAAACTTAACCTTATCCTTATCCACTTAACCTCATCAGACAATGGCGAAAAACATATATCTCCTTGCCTTCCTGTCGCTCTCTTGGGCGAGCGTATTGCCCGGATGGTCGCAAGCGCAGATAGCTCCTGTGGCGGCCGACACGCTTGCCTATCCCCTCGACTTACAAGGAAAACTCGACGATGTGCGCAAGAACAAAGGCTTGCTCGACAACGCCCTCAATGTGTTGAGCTCTACCGTGGCCGGTGTGAATGTCACGTCAGACGGACTCGACCGCATGGCTATGCTCAACAGCGTCCGGGTGCGAGGCACCACATCCATTATGGGAGGCAACAACCCACTGGTCATCATCGACGGTGTGACCTCCGACCTGGCCACCCTTTCCACCATCTATCCTGCTGACATCGAGCGCTTCAATATCCTGAAAAACGCTTCAGAGACAGCTGCTTATGGCTCGCGGGGCGCGTCGGGTGTCATCGAGGTGACCACCAAGAAAGGCACAGGCCGCGGGTTCCAAATATCCTATGAAGGCAACGTTGGCCTGGAGGCCATGTCGGGACATCCCGAGATGCTCAGCGCCTCGGAGTATAAGGCCACGGCCCGGCAGTTGGGGCTTTACTGCAATGACGGTGGCTTTGACAATGATTTCTACAAGGTCATTACCCGCACGGGCAACGTCCAGAACCATCACTTGGCCTTTAGCGGCGGCACGCCTACTTCCAACTACCGCGCCTCGTTTGGCTTTACAGACCACAACACCATTGTCCGCAAGAAGGATTACAACAACCTTGTCGTCAAGTTGGACGTCACTCAGAAAGCCTTTTCCGGCCGGCTCACAGGCGATTTCGGCGTGTTCGGCTCCTCCTTCAAGGACCATGGCATCTTTGACAATCAGATGCTCTTCTATTCCGCGGCCTGCCAGAACCCCACTTATCCTGCCAGAACCGACGCTTCGGGCAACTGGATTAAGAACGGCGCCGCCTCGCACATCAATCCGCCCGGCGTGTTGCTCGACGAGAAAAACGACCAGAAAGACCTCAACTTCAACACCCATCTCCGGTTGTCTTATCAGCTCTTGCCCGGCTTAAAGGCAGCGGTATTCGGCTCTTATCTTTACACCTCGACCGAGAACAGCCAGTTTTGTCCCACATGGGTGTGGGCACAGGGCAATGTCTATCGGGGAGAATTCAAAAAAGAAGAATGGTTGGGCAACGCTTCTGTGGACTACCAGCACACCTTCGGCTCTATCCACAGCCTGAAGGCCACAGCCAGTGTGGAGTATCAGAAGCAGGTGCGGACTGCCTTTTGGGTATATGCCAAGGGTATTCCCACCAACAGCATGGGGTATGACAATATCGGTGCCGCTGCCGCCCGTCCTTATGGAGGCACGGAGAGCACCTTTGAAGACCAGGCTCTGGCTTCGGCAATGGGCAGCATGACCTACAGTCTGCTGGACCGCTATACCCTGACGCTGACCGCCCGCGGTGACGGTTCTTCCATGGTGGGCAGTGACCATACATGGGGTTTCTTCCCCTCGGTGTCGGCCTCGTGGGACCTCAAGAAGGAGCGGTGGCTGAAGAATTGCCGGCCGCTCACCCTGCTCCGGCTCACGGTGGGCTACGGCCAGTCGGGCAATCTGGGTGGCATATCGGCCTATACCACGATGAACACCATGCGCCAAACGGGCATCGTATCGGTCTATAATACGCCAACCGTGACCCTCGGCACCGTGCGCAACAATAATCCTGACCTGAAGTGGGAGACCAAGACCACCTTTAATGTGGGGCTTAACATGGGATTCCTGAACAACCGGCTGATGATGACAGCCGAATATTACTATGCCAAAACCACCGACATGCTTTATGAGTATGATGTGCCTGTGCCACCTTTTGCCTACGACAAACTGTTGGCCAATATAGGCTCCATGTCCAACAGCGGTTTTGAGATAGGGCTTTCTGTGACCCCTATCCTGAAGAAAGACATGGAGCTGAACATCAACATGAACCTCTCCTTCCAGCGCAACAAGTTGATTTCGCTCAGTGGTGACTATAAGGGAATGGCTATGTCGGCCGCCGGCGTGACGGCGATAGGCGGTGTCGACGGAGCCGGGCAAAACGGCGGCGACAACAGCGTGGTATACCAAATTGTGGGCCAGCCGCTCGGCGTGTTCTATCTGCCTCACTGCCGAGGCCTGATACCGAATGGCAACGGCAACTACCGTTATGACATAGCCGACCTCAATGGTGACGGCGAGGAGGACCTCAGTGACGGTGGCGACCGCTATGTGGCCGGTCAGGCCACGCCCAAGGCCACGCTGGGCTCTAATATCAGTTTCCGCTACCGCGACTTCTATGTGGCGCTGCAAGTGAATGGCGCCTTTGGGCACAAGATATTCAACGGCACCGCCCTGGCATACAATAATATGTCGAGCTTCCCTGACTATAATGTGTATAAGGGCGCGCCGCAGCGTAACATCGTGGACCAGCGGGTGTCCGACTACTGGCTGGAACGGGGGGATTATGTCAATATCGAATGTCTTACTGTGGGCTACAATGTGCCCGTGCGCAGTGGACTGGTGCGGTCGTTGCGAGTGTCTTGCAGTGTCAATAATCTATGTACCATCACGGGCTACAGCGGACTGACACCGATGGTGAACAGTTATGTGGTAAACAGCACGCTGGGCATTGACGACAAACGCAACTATCCGCAGTACCGCACCTATTCTATGGGGCTTAGCGTGCAGTTCTGAGAAATGTGAATAGAGTAACAATTGTAAAAAACGAATCCTGATGATGAGACGACAACTGACATTTTTATATATCCTATTGGCTTTCACCCTGGCGATGACCTCCTGTCTCGACGAGCATCCGCGCGACCAGGTGACGGCCGACGACATCTACGGCACGCCCAGCGGCATCTATGTCAATGCCGTGGCCTCACTCTATAACTATATAGGTGGCAGTCAGAACAGTGAAGGTCTGCAAGGCACTTGCCGTGGTATCTATGACTATAACACCCTGACCACCGATGAGGCCATGATACCGATTCGCGGAGGCGACTGGTATGACGGCGCCTTGTGGGAAAATATGTATCAGCACAAGTGGACCGCCTCCGACACTTACTTGTACCAGGTGTGGAAATACCTCTATCGGGTCATTGTCCTTGCCAACCAGTCGCTTGAGGTTATCGACAGCCATAGCTCGCTCCTCACACCCGCACAGCAGGCTG
>CALGHW010000164.1 GCA_937916075.1 uncultured Prevotella sp. | reverse complement strand
TTTTGTTTGCTTAAAAATGCCATAGTTGATTTTATTTAATGAATTTTGCGAGTCCTTCCTTGAGCATTTGGTCTACACCATTAGACGTAAGTGTCGCTCCCGTCACAGCATCCACATTATTGGGATCATTCGCCGGAGCGTCTTTTTTAACCCCCAAAGCGATGCCGGTCTCCCCGTCCTTGTGTATCTTTTTACCCTGGAACCGCTCTTGCCACTTGACGTTGTCCTTGATTTCCGCACCCAATCCGGCTGTCTCGCCTTCATGATTGAAATAAACGCCATAGATGGTGTTGTTGTCCGCATCAACAGCCACAAAACCATTGATGCCACCCCAAAGGCCCATACCCTTAACGGCATAGACAGTCTTCTTCTGCCCGTTCAACTCGCACTCATAATACTTTTGTCCATCCACTTCACGTTCGGCCTTGACCACTTCCTTGTATTTGGCTGCTACCGTTTCATTGTCCAGATTGCGAAGGTTAAGGGCGTTCAATATCTGTTTTTGGGTGTCAAGCGCCACATTAGCATCCTGTGTCGGTTTGAGCACCTGTGACACGAAGGCCAACAAGAATGCCACAATCACGACAATGACAACCGAATAGATGATTGTATAACTATTTGAATTTGTCTTCATTTTGCGATTCTCCTTTTACTTATTGTTAATAGCACGCTTGGCACGCCGGGAGATATTTCCCTGCACCACACAGTAGTCGACGAGTGGAGCCACCATGTTGCCAAAGAAGATGGCAAGCATCATTCCCTCTGGATAACCGGGATTCATCACACGGACAATGACTGCGATGGCGCCAATGAGAAAACCATAAAAATATTTTCCTGTCTCGGTACGGGCCGAAGTGACAGGGTCGGTAGCCATAAACACGGCACCGAAACAGAAACCGCCAAGAACGATATGCTCATACCATGCTATCGGTGTCATGCCGAGTGACTGGAACACCAAAGCCATCACAATGCCACCAGCAAAGACACTGATCATCGTTTTCCAGGAAGCGATTCCAGACCACAGGAGGACAACAGCACCTATCGCTATCGCAATGACACTGGTCTCACCGATGGAACCTGGAATCAAGCCGGTAATCATGTCAGAAAGGCTGACACCGGGCACAGTATGTTGTGCCAACTGCCCTAAAGGCGTAGCAGCGGTAAAGCCATCAGGCAAGGTATTGCCCAGACCAAGAATGGCGTCTTTGGCTATCCACACCTTGTCACCGCTCATGGCTGTAGGATAAGAAAAGAAAAGGAACATACGGGCGCCTACGGCCACATTGAAGATATTCATACCTGTACCGCCGAATATCTCCTTACAGAATATCACGGCAAAGGCCACAGCTAGTGCGAGCATCCATAACGGCGTTGTCACAGGAACAATCAACGGGATGATTATACCCGACACAAGATAGCCCTCCTGTATCTCCTCGCCTTTCCATTGGGCCCAGGCAAACTCAACGCCCAAACCCACTACATAACTGACCAGCAACTTGGGCAATACCGCCAGGAAACCATAGGCAAACAGCTCGAAGGAACTGGCCGAAGCCAGCGAGCCTGCCGCCAGATAGTTCTGATAGCCCACATTGTACATTCCGAAAAGCAAGGCGGGCAATAAGGCTATCACCACCATACTCATAATTCGCTTAGAGTCTATCGCATCGTGGATGTTGACACCTGTCTTTGACGTGGTATTGGGCACATACAGGAAAGTCTCGAAACCGTCAAACACGCTGCGCAGCGAATGTAGCTTGCCTCCCTCCTCAAAGTTTGGCTTTATCTTGTTCAGATAGTTTCTTAAT
>CALGHW010000163.1 GCA_937916075.1 uncultured Prevotella sp. | reverse complement strand
GACCCCAGTGACCTCATCAAGGCTCTGGTGGCCGAGAAGAAATACAATGTGTACCCTGTGGCCTCGTTTACCCACCTGGATGACTATGTGGCGCAAATACATCCCGACGCTGTCATCAACCTGGCCCACGGACGGCTGGGCGACGACATGGTGGCCTGGCTCAAGGCCAACAATGTGCTGCTTTTCGACCCGCTCACAGTCAACGAGCTGACCGAAGACTGGGAGAACGACCCTATGGGCATGATGGGCGGCTTCATGTCGCAGAGTGTGGTGATGCCGGAGATTGACGGCGCCATCCGCACCTCCGTGCTCTTTGCCCAGCGCAAGGACAAAAACGGGCTGCTCCAGGCTTACGCCATACCCGAACGGCTCCATACCTTCCTCGCCACGGTCAACAAGTATATGGACCTGCGCACCAAGCCCAACAGCCAGAAGCGTGTGGCCATCGTCTATTTCAAGGGGCCCGGACAGGCCAATCTCGTGGCCAGCGGACTCGACGTGGTGCCCTCGCTCTATAATACCTTATTATATATGAAAGCCCAGGGCTACAACTTGGGTGCGCTGCCCGCCACCGAACAGGAGTTTGCCCGGCAAATCAAGGCTTACGGCTCCCTGTTTAATGCCTTTGCCGCCGGCGACGCCAGCCGGTTTATGCAGACGGGCCATCCGCAACTGGTCACCCGGGCCGAGTATGACCGGTGGACCGCGGCGAGCCTGCGCAAGGACAAGCGGGAGGCTGTGGACAAGGTGTTTGGCGCTTTCCCCGGCGACCATAACCTGCTGAAGACCTCCGACGGCCGCTTGGCTTTCCCCCGGCTGCAGTATGGCAACGTGGTGTTGCTGCCCCAGCCGATAGCCGGCGAGGGCAAGGACGAGTTTAAGATAGTGCACGGCACCGACCAGGTGCCGCCCCACAGCTATATAGCTCCTTATCTGTGGATACAGTATGGCTTCAAGGCCGACGCCCTGATACACTTCGGTACCCACGGCAGCCTGGAGTTCACCCCCAAGAAGCAGATAGCCTTGAGCAGCAACGACTGGCCCGACCGCCTGGTGGGCGCCTTGCCCCACTTTTATCTCTACACCATCGACAATGTGGGCGAGGGCATGACCGCCAAGCGCCGCAGCTATGCCACCTTGGTGTCTTACCTCACTCCGCCTTTCCATGAGAGCAATCTGCGCAGTGTCTACCAGGACCTGGAGCAAAGTCTCCGTGCCTATGCCAATGGCAAGGGCGACCGCAACCAGTTGGGCCTCCGCATCAAGGCGGCCGTGGTGAAGATTGGACTGCATAAAGACCTTAATCTCGACGGCGACTTGAAACGCCCTTATTCGGATGCCGACATCGAGCGCATTGAGAGTTATGCCGACGAGCTGGCTTCCGAGAAGGTCCCCGGCACCCCCTATACCTTGGGTGTGCCCTATGTCGCCGAGGACATCCGCACCTCGGTCGTGGCCATGACCACCGACCCCTTAGCCTACTGCCGCTATCAGCTTGACAAGCTGCAGGGCCGGGCCAAGGCCGACCCCACCAAGGATAAATATAAGTTTAACGACCTCTATCTCAATCCGGCCAAACAACTGGTGTCCCGCCTCTACAATGGCGGCGGAGTCACCGACGAGCAGATATGCCAGGCGGCGGGCGTCACCCCGACGCAGCTGGCCAAGAGCCGCGAGATTATCCGGTGGCAGAATGCCCCCAAGGGCATGATGGCCATGATGATGGCGGCCAAGAAGAAGGACAAGGACGGCAAGAAAGGCGGTCAGGCCAGCGCCATGGAGAAGATGATGGGCGGCATGGGCAAGAAGGCACTCGATGTGCCTGAGGCCAAAAACGGCATCATCGCCAAAATCATGCGCCGGCAGATGCGCAAGATGCTGGCCGCCAAGGACCCCTCGAAGATGCTCGAGGTGGCCAAGCGGATGGGAGCCGACGAGGCGGCCCTGAAGAAGATGAAGGCGGCCATGACCAAAAATATGAAGAGCGGCAAGCCATCCGGCATGGGCATGGGCCAGAGCGGTCCGAAGTACAGCCGGAAGGAGATTGACTTCGCTCAGGCGGTCAGCCAGATAGAGACGGCCATGCGCAATGTGGCCGCCTATCGCCAGGCGCTGGTGGAGAGTCCGAAGGCCGAGCTGGCCTCTCTCCTCCATGGTCTGAGCGGTGGCTATATCGCTCCCTCGCCTGGTGGCGACCCCATCGCCAATCCGAACACCTTGCCTACCGGCCGCAACCTCTTTGCCATCAATGCCGACGAGACACCCACTGAGGATGCCTGGGAGAAGGGCGTGGCCCTGGTGAAGAACACCTTGGCCGACTATCAGAAAAGCCACAAGGGCGAGTATCCCCGCAAGGTGAGCTTCACCCTCTGGTCGGGCGAGTTTATCCAGACGGGTGGCGCCACCATTGCCCAGGCCCTCTATATGCTGGGCGTGGAGCCGGTGCGCGACCGCTACGGACGGGTCAACGACCTGCGCCTGATTCCGGCCCGTGAGTTGGGCCGTCCGCGTATCGACGTGGTGGTGCAGACCTCCGGTCAGCTCCGTGACCTGGCGGCCTCGCGCCTGTTTCTCATCAACCGGGCCGTGAAGATGGCCGCCGAGACCGATGACGGCAAGGTGGAGAATCGGGTCAAGGCCGGTGTGGAAGAGTCGGAACGCTACATGATTGACAAGGGCGTGTCGCCCAAGGAGGCTCGCGAGATGGCGGCCTACCGCGTGTTTGGCGGTCTCCAGGGTGGCTACGGCACCGGCATACAGAGTATGGTGGAGGCCGGCGACAAGTGGGACAACGAGCAGCAGGTGGCCGACCAGTATCTAAACAACATGAGCGGATTCTATGGTGAGGAGGGACGCTGGGAGGCCGACGTGAAGGAGGCCTTCGCCGCTGCCCTGACCCGCACCGACGTGGTGGTGCAGCCCCGGCAGAACAACACGTGGGGGGCCTTGAGCCTCGACCATGTGTATGAGTTTATGGGCGGTATGGACCTGGCCGTGCGCCGTGTCACCGGCAAGGATCCTGAAGCCTATTTCAGTGATTACCGCAACCGCAACAACTACCGTGTGCAGGACTCCAAGGAGGCCATTGCCGTGGAGGCGCGCACCAAGCTCTTCAACAAGGCCTATATACAGGAGCAGCTCAAGGGCGGCGCCAATGCCACCGACGGTCTGGCCGAGATGGCCCGCAACGCCTATGGCTGGAATGTGATGAAGCCCAAGGCCATCGACAAGCAGCTCTGGGACGAGATGTATGACGTGTATGTCAAGGACAAGTATCAGTTGGGCATCCATGAGCAGATGGGCAAGACCAACCCCGCCGCCTTGCAGGAGATGACCGCCACCATGATGGAGACGGCCCGCAAGGGCTACTGGAAGGCCTCGCCCGAGCAGCTCCGGGAGATAGCCCGGGTGCACACCGAACTGGTCAGCAAGTATGGCCCCTCTGGCTCGTCGTTTGAGGGGGCCAACGCCAAGCTCCAGCAGTTTATCGCCTCCAAGAGCGACGGTGCCGCCGCCCAGGCTTACAACCAGCGCATGCGGCACATGACCCAGACCGGCGCCGCCAAGGACGCCCAGGGCATGGTGATGAAGAAGCAGACCACTCAGATGGACGGCGACATGGAGGCGCAGCCTTCCGGCTCGGCCCGCACAGGCCTGGTAGTGGTCCTC
>CALGHW010000162.1 GCA_937916075.1 uncultured Prevotella sp. | reverse complement strand
GAGAGCCGCCGCAATGATAGAGGCAGTATAGTCACTGCCGCCTCGTCCCAGATTGGTGATTTCGCCGGAGTTTTTGTCAGCGCTGATAAAGCCTGGCACGAGTGATACTTTACCGTGTCCGGCAAAGGCCTCTCTCACCAGCCGGTTGGTCAGCTCGCTGTCCAGAATATGCTTGCCGTGCTTTTGTTCCGTTTTGATAAAAGTACGTGAGTCATACCAGCGGGCATCCTTGACGAGTGTCGCCACTATCTGAGAGCTCAGACGCTCCCCATAGCTCACGATGGCGGCGGAGGTCTTGGCACTCAGGTCGCGAATGAGATAGACACCATAATAAATAGACTGCAGTTCGTCAAGCAACGTGTCTACAGTCTTGAGCAACTTTGCTTGCTTGTCTTTCTCGATGATTGTCTCAATCATGTCATGGTGGCGTTTGCGCATGGCAGCCACCTCGGCTGCATACTGCTCGTCACCGGCCAGGGCCATTTTAGAAGTGGCTATCAGCTTGTCGGTGATACCGCCCAGGGCGCTGACCACGACGATGACGTCGTCGGTCTCGGCCTCAACAATCTTCTTAAGACTAAGGATGCTTTCTACGGAACCTACGGACGTTCCGCCGAATTTCAATACTTTCATTTCTTTTTCGGTTTTTATGTTTGTACTACCCCTTGACGGACGGGGCGCTGATTTCTCTTTTTTAGATAATGGTTGCAAATGTACAAAGAAATCTTGTTAACGCCAACACTTTTTCTGTAAAATGATGTTTTTGCTACCAAAAATACATATAAACCAGGATGCCGCTATTCCAGTTTGGAACCATCCATCCGTTTAGGGCAGATCCCGCTGAGTCCACATCGTTCACAATGGGGCTTGCGTGACGTGCATACATAGCGTCCGTGCAGCAGCAGCCAGTGGTGGGCGTTGGGTATGTCCTCGTCGGGGATATTCTTCATCAGTATCTGTTCTACTTTGAAAGGCGTGTCGGCTGTTCGGGGTACGAGTCCCAGCCGGTGGCTCACCCTGAACACGTGCGTGTCTACGGCCATGGTTGCTTTGCCGAAAGCCACAGCCTGGATGACGTTGGCAGTCTTTCGACCCACGCCGGGCAGTGTCAGCAGGTCGGCCATATTGGAAGGCACCTCACCTCCAAACCGCTCGTTCAACGTCTGGGCCATGGCTACCAGGTGGCGTGACTTGGCGTTGGGGTATGACACGCTGCAGATATATTCCAGTAGGTCTTCCGGCTCGGCTTTTCCCATCTCGCGGGCTGTGGGGTAGCGTCGGAAGAGTGAAGGGGTCACCTCGTTCACCCGCTTGTCTGTACATTGTGCGCTGAGCACTACGGCTACCAAGAGCTGGAACACGCTTCCAAATTCCAGCTCCGTATTCACGTGGGGCATTTCCCGGCGGAAATAGTCCATCACGCTCTTGTATCGTTCTGCTTTCTTCATCATAAGAGCAAAAGTACTGTAAATTTTTGATAATGCGGATATTTTTGAGTAAATTTGCAGAACCAACTGTTATATAGTATATAATTAAGGTATGAATACAGAGAGAATCATTCGCTTCTTGAAAGCCATCACGGTCAACAACAACCGCCAGTGGTTTCAGGAGCATAAAGACGAGTATATGGCTGTAAAGGCCGACTTTGAGGACGGTGTGGCCCAGGCTATCACCCGTATAGCCTCTTTCGATTCCTCCGTGGCCCATGTCACGGTCAAGGACGCCACTTACCGCTTTTATCGTGACACCCGCTTCTCGCCCGACAAGTCTCCTTACAAGCGCCATTTGGGAGCCTATATCGCTGCTCACGGCAAGAAGGCGCTCCATGGGGGCTATTATCTCCATTTGGAGCCTGGACATTGCCTTCTTGCATTGGGCAACTATTGTCTGCCCACCCATATCCTCACCTCTTGCCGCAACGAAATCATGGGTAATATTGACGAGTGGCTGCAAAGAGTGGAGAATCCTGAATTCCTGAAATACTTCGGGGCCGACGAGCATGCCGGATGGGACGCTCCCCAGGGCTTCGGATTGGAGAAGCTGAAGACTTGTCCGTCGGGCTTCCCCCGCGACTATGCCTATCTGCGCTATTTGAGACAGAAAGACTATTGCTGCTGGCACCACGTAGACGACAGCTTTTTTAATGGCGACGGATGGCTCAACTCCATGGAGGTTATTTTCAAGGCTGGCAAACCGATGATGGACATGATGAACAGCGTTATCGACGACTACGAATAATTCCGTAAGAAGAATCACTTATAACTAACAATAATAATAAAAACCTATGAACAAACAACTATTCGCACTCACCGTGTGCAGCATGATGGCGCTGGGCTCGATGGCCGACACCACGCCCGTGTGGAAAGACCCGGTCGTGAATCAGCAAAACCGTGAGCCCCGTCGGGCAAACTTCTTTGCTTACGAAGACATCAACCTGTCACGGCAGGCAGACAAGACACGTTCTAACCGCTATCTCTCGATGGAGGGTAAGTGGAAATTCAACTTCGTTGTCAACCACAATGAGCGGCCGAAGGACTTCTTCAAGACCAATTTCGACGACTCGCAATGGACTGACTTCACCCTGCCTGGCCTTTTTGAAATCAAAGGCTATGGCGACCGTACCTACCGTAACTCAGGCTATGCCTTTAACACTACTTTTACCCCCGACCCACCTTATATCAGCGAAGAGAACAACTATACGGGTTCGCTGCGCCGCACATTCGACCTGCCAGCCGACTGGAAGGGCGATGATGTTTATTTCCATGTGGGGTCTGCCACCAGCAACCTCATGCTTTGGATCAATGGTAAGTATGTAGGCTACAGCGAGGACAGCAAGGTGGCCGCAGAGTTTAATATCACCAAGTATCTTAAGCCCGGACGCAACCTCATCGCCATGCAGATTATGCGTTGGTGTGACGGTTCTTATTTGGAAGACCAGGACTTCTGGCGTTTCACGGGAGTGGCCCGTGAGGTGTATC
>CALGHW010000161.1 GCA_937916075.1 uncultured Prevotella sp. | reverse complement strand
CGGTCAACACCGTGACCCGCAACATCATGGACCTGTGTGACGAGACCGGCAACATCTACGAGAGCGTTGCCATCATTGCCAAGCGTGCCAACCAGATTTCCATTCAGATCAAGGAAGACCTGAGCAAGAAGCTGGCCGAGTTCGCATCCTACAACGACAGTCTCGAGGAGGTCTTTGAAAACCGTGAGCAGATTGAAATCTCACGTTACTATGAGAAGCTGCCCAAACCCACTCTGCTGGCCACGCAGGAGTTTGTGGAGGGCAACGTGTACTGGCGTGATCCCGTTCAGGACAATGCCCAGCAGGCTGCTGAGGGCAATATGTAATAAAGGGTAGGGCGATGATACAGCGTATCCAATCCATCTACCTGCTGATAGCCGTCATCGTGAGCATTGTCTGCCTGTGCATGCAGATAGGCACACTTACGCTTGTCGCCGGCGGTGACGTGGCGGGGCGTGTGTACAATCTGTGGACGGTCAATACCGCCATGGGCGACCACGTCTGCAATACTTGGCCCTTGTTTGTCATCTTGGTGTTCTCGGCCGCCATAGGCCTGTTCACCATCTTCATGTATCGCAACCGTCGGGTCCAGGCTCGCTTCTGTATGTTCAACTCTCTGCTTATCGTGGGCTGGTATATCCTCTTTGCCGTGTTGGCCCATGTGTTGGTGCTGGATGGTCAGTCTTTCAGCCCCTCCGTAGCATCGGTATTGCCTGTTGTGTCGCTGATAGGCTACATCCTGGCGCGCCGCTCCATTATGGCCGACGAACGGCTGGTGCGGGCTGCTGACAGAATCAGGTGAGGTAAGATAAATATTGAGTAAGTCAACGGTGTAAAGACAGGGCCGCCACAGGCAGAATCCCCATGGGGATTTCCTGTGGCGGCCCTGTCTTTACACCGCTTTTTTTTAGGGTGACTTCAATACCTCACTGTCTGAAGTATAGATAGTAGAGCGTGGCCAGGATGGCTACCAAGACAAAGGTTACCACGGTGCGTATCATGCAGCCAGCCACCTTCTTGAACACCACGAAGCCGATGACAATCATCAGTAGTGCCACGACATAATAGGTGAAATTGCCTGTTTCCATATATTCAGGGGATGTTATTCTTATATTTATTTGAACAATTGGCGGAAAGCCGTGGGTACAGGCGTCTCAAACTCCATGCGCTCATGGGTTATGGGATGCCAAAAGCACAACAGCCAGGCGTGCAGGCAAAGCCGGTGGATGGGGTCGTCGCCATTGCCGTATTTCACGTCGCCGCAGACAGGGTGTCCCAGGTCGGCCGTGTGGACGCGTATTTGATTTTTGCGGCCTGTCTCCAGCTTAAATTCCACCAGTGAGTGGTCGGTGGTGCGGTCGAGCACATGGTAGTGGGTCACGGCATATTTGCCGCCATTGTCTATCGGTGAAGAGTAGGTAATATACGCCTTGTTGTCCTTCAGCCAGTTCTCCACAGTACCTTCATCTTGCTCCATCTCGCCACTTACCACGGCCACATAGCGGCGGTCGTAGACGATGTCGTGCCAGTTGTGCTCGAATATCTGCTCTGTGTCAATGTCCTTGGCATAGACCATCAGTCCGCTTGTGTCGCGGTCGAGCCGGTGTACCACGTGGGCCCGGCATTTCTGGTGGGTTTTTTGGAAATAGTCGTCGAGCACAGCCTTGACGTTGAGTGAGGAGTGGCCGGCAGCCATCGAGAGGATGCCAATATTCTTTTCCACCACTACCAGCCAGCGGTCCTCATAGACAATCTTGACGTAGCGGCTGCGTAGCGGTGTGCGCTGGGTGCGCTTGCTCTTGCTCACGGCAACCTTCATGCCCGGGTGAAGGGGCAAGTCAAACTGGGTGACAAACTTTCCGTCCACCTTCACGCCGCGTCCGTGGAGCGTGGCTTTCACTTTTGTGCGGCTACCGCCCATGTGGGCCAGCAGGAAGTCGAGCAGGCGGGTTTCTTCCTTCACATCGAAGTGGGCATAGTCGCCCCCCTGGTTGTAACCGGTATTCAGTCTCATCATGATTCTTTGGTCTTTTTCTATTCTCTTGTTGGGATTCTTTCTTGTCCGGAGAGGCGCTTAAAACAGGTTGAGTGACCGGTCTTCATGCCGGGATGGCTCGTCGGTCTGTTCGTTGTCTGCCGTGTTGTTGGCGGTATGGGCCTCAAATTTCAGCATGAGCTGGCTGGCCGAAACCTGTCGTGACACGTTCAGCCGATAGAAGCCACGGCGCTCCATGCGCTCCACAAGCGACTGTGGCGTGCCTGTGTTGCGGCGTATAAAGCGCCTGACGCTTCGGTCCACCTCGTCCAGCTGTGGCGATGTGAAGAGCGTGCGGTCCATGTTGTAGACGTGTCTCACCAAGTTGGAGATGGTGATGCCGGCTGTGCCAGCCTTTGTCAGCACGCTGAGTATATATTTGTCATACGTTTTGCCCATCGCCTTGTTGTCTCTCTGTATTAAGGAAAAAGTAAGAAGGGCCGGTAACACTCTTTCAGTTTTACCGGCCCTTCTTGATATATATAACTTAAAATTGATTAAGCCAATGTAATCTTGTCGTCCTCAGAAGCCACGATTTTGCCTTCCTTGAACAGCCAACCCATACCGAGGAACGCCTCCTCCGTGCTGATGTTGGCCACCTTTGCGATTTCTGTTGCAGAAAGAGGCTTCTCTGCGGCGGCAAGTGCCTGATAAACGTCACCGGCCTTGAATCCGGCGTTTTCTGCGTTCAGTGCCACAACCACTTTCTTGGCGGCTACTGTGCGCTTCACTGTTGTTTTCTTAGGCTCTGTAGCCTTTGCGGTCTCCTTCTTTGTTGTTTTCCTTACTGTCATAATCCTTAAAATTAATTACCTAACGTTTTCCTTGGGCGTGGATGTATCAGAGATATTTGCACACCCATTTGCAAAAGTAACATTTTTTTTCTTGACAGCAAAATTATTAACACGCAAAAGGATTGCTTTTGTGGCGCTAAAGGAAGAAATCTCCTTATTCTTGACTTAAATCAACTTTCAGGTGCAGCTCATCGAGCTGTTTCGGGTCGAGTTCGCCTGGAGCGTCGAGCATCACGTCGCGTCCGCTGTTGTTCTTGGGGAAGGCAATGCAGTCGCGGATAGAATCGAGTCCGGCCATGATGCTGACAAAGCGGTCAAGTCCGAAAGCCAGTCCGGCGTGTGGCGGTGCTCCATACTTGAAGGCGTTGATGAGGAAGCCAAACTGTGCCATGGCGCGCTCGGGAGTGAAGCCCAGGATTTGGAACATCTTCTCTTGCAGTTTTCCGTCGTGGATACGCAGGCTTCCGCCGCCTACCTCGATGCCGTTGCACACGAAGTCGTAAGCTTTGGCGCGCACCTGTTCCGGATGCTCGTCGAGCAGGGGGATATCGTCGGGGTTGGGCATGGTGAAGGGGTGGTGTGTGGCCATGAGCCGCTGC
>CALGHW010000160.1 GCA_937916075.1 uncultured Prevotella sp. | reverse complement strand
TATGGAGCAGGAAGTAAAACTTTTGCCTTATGGCATATCTGATTTTGAGACAGTCATAGAGCAGAACTTGTTTTATGTGGACAAGACGATGTATCTGCCGGAGTTGGAACGACAACCCCGCAACATCATTCTTATCCGTCCGCGCTGTTTTGGCAAGAGTATATTCCTCAGCATGCTCCATGCCTACTATGACTGTAGGAAGGAATCCAAGTTTCAGAGCCTCTTCGGTAATCTATGGATAGGCAAGCATCCCACTCCCCTGCAGGGAAAATACCAGATACTCCACCTCGACTTCTCGTATGTCGGTCAAGCATAAAAAATCCCCTCGCACTTATATCCGGGTGCGAGGGGCTTTCTTTAGTGTATGCTTATTCCACGGGGAAGAGGTAGAATTTGCGGCCCGGCTGATAGTCCACCATCCACTGGTCTACCACGATATGAGGGTCGAGGGCCTGGATAACCAGCGTGTGGGCACCGGCCTTGAGGTTGTCGAGCTTCAGCTCGCGCACGGCCTGGCCGCGGAGCACGTTGAGCTTCCAGCGCTCCGAGCGGAAGGGCTCCTTCAGGCTGAACACCGTGGGCTCGGCCCCGTCCACGCTCACGCTGAAGCGCAGGTCGCCCTTGTCGTTGGGCTGGGTGGGGATGAGGGCGGTGCGGAGCACGGCGTTGCCGTCCTTCTCGGCAGTGAACGTATAGGTGAGCTTGCCGTCCTTGGGCAGGGCCACGGCCTCCATGCTGTGGCCCAGCATCTGGATTTTCTGCACTCCGGCCGACGCCTGCTGGTAGTCGGCGGCGTTGCGGGCTATGGCCCCGTCGGTCTTCAGCGGGTGCTTCCGGTCGGTCTTCCCCTTCTTCAGCCATTCGGCCACTTCAGTGTCCGTCAGCAGCGTGGGCACCGACGGCGCGCAGAACACGGGCAGGTCTCTCGGCCGCATGTTCATCGAGCGGTCCCACTTGCCGTGGGCCATCTCCTTGTTGTAGTAGTTGGTGAGCCGGCGTATGTCCTGGTAAGCCTGCTGGCTCTTGGCCGTGGCGGCATAGATGGCGGCGTTGTTGCTGAACATGCCGTCGGTGGTGTTGCTGCCCTGGGTGAGCTGGCGGGCCCGCTGGGCCTCCAGCATCTTGCGGGCCTGGGCGTCGGCCGCCAATACGGGATACTGGATGGCGGCAAAGTAGGCGTCCTTCAGTTCGGGCCGTATCAGGCTCTCGGCCTCCTTCACGGTCTGGGCCACCTGGGCATAGCGCTCCAGGTAGCGGTCCAGCTCGCCGCCGAAGGCCGTCGCGCTCAGCTCGCTGTCGGTCACGGGGCTCCATCCCCGGCTGTATACATTCTTGTCGAGCTCCACCTGGTTCCATCCCATAAACTCGGGCCGGCGCTCGCCGCAGAGGCGGTAGAACTCCACCATGGCCGGGAAGAGCTTCTCGCCGGCCTGCTGTCCAAACTGGCGGCAGAGCCATGCGCGGTAGTGGTCGCGTAGCGTCTCGCCGCTCACGCTGTTGATGTCCCACGCCATGTCGAGGAAGAGCTCCAGGTCATAGCCCGCCACCTTGGGGTCGTGCACGTTGACAATCCATAGCTTGCGCACGTTGTGGTCGTAGGCGGCCCGCATCTCGTTGTACACCAGTCCCGGCTGGGTGGTGGTGAGCCAGAGGTAGTCGTGGGGGCGTCCCCAGTAGCTCAGGTGGTAGTACACGCCACCGCCGCCGCTGCGCTTCTGCTCCTCGGCGTTGGAGAGGCGCGTCATGTAGCCGTAGTTGTCGTCACACCACATGAGGGTCACGTAGTCGGGCACCTGAAGTCCCTTCTCGTATATCTGGAGCACCTCCTTGTAAGGGATAAACACCTGCATCTGCTTGGCCGGGTCGCCGATGTACTTGCGGATCAGGTCCTGCTGGTCGTTGATGACCTGCTGCAGGCCGTCAAACTTCTCCTTCATGGTTCTCACGCCCTCCATCGAGCCGTCGTGGATGCCCCGCATGCCGATGGTGAACATGTTGCCGCCGGCGGAGCCTTTCACCTCCTTGAGCCGCTCGGCCCAGTAGTCCTGCACCTGCTGTCGGTTGGTGATATAGTTGTAGGCGCCGCGTTTCTTGTGGTCCCACTCGTCGACGTTGTTGCGCAGCAGCGGCTCGCAGTGCGACGAGCCGATGGCGATGCCGCAGCTGTCGGCCATGAGCTTGGCCCCCTCGGTCTTGAAGAAGGCCTTGGTGCCGGTGTGCATGCCGGGCCAGATGGCGTTGGCCCGCAGGCGGAGCAGGAGCTGGAATATCTTTTTGTAGGTGCGGGGGCCTATCTGTCCGAACTTGGCCGGCTCATAGTTGCCGTAGCTCCAGGGCCGCAGGCTCCAGTCCTCGTCGTTGAGGAAGATGCCGCGGAAGGCCACCGAGGCCCCCTGCACGGTCTTGAAGTCGTCGTCGATGGCGAGCCGCCGCTTGCGCTCGGGCACCACGTCGCCCCACCACACCCAGGGATTGACCCCGGCCTGACGCGACAGCTCGAGCAGTCCGTAGGCCGCTCCGCGGCCGTTGACGCCCACGATGGTAATCTGGCCGTTGACCACCGACAGGCTGAATCCGTCGGTCTTCCCGGCCAGTGCGTCCAGGTCGACGCCGCCGCTCCGCAGCTCCTTCTTTACGGCGGCCGACGCCCGGTCGAGCTCCACGATGCGTATCTTGGCCTTCTTCTCGGCCGCGCTGACCGCCTTTTGTCCGGTCACGGCCTTCATGTCGTCCGAAAACATGGCGATGGCTGTGGTCACCACGGGGTCGGTGTGTTTCTGTACGTTGTAGGTCACGGCCTGCTGTCCGTCAAACCATACGAAGTCGGCGGCTGCCAACCGCTGGCTGCCCATGAGCAGCAGGGGCAGTAATATCAAGTGTTTTTTTCTCATGATAGAAATATAATAGTGTATAGTAGAAAATATGCTTTGCAAATATACGGAAAAAGCGTATATCCGCAAAGCATCCTTTAGGGTAAAAACGTGCAAAGGTTTACAGCCATGGTGGGATGGTTGTGCCCTACTCCATGGTCAGCCGCTTCTCGGCTTCCTCGGCGTCGAGGCGCAGTTGGCGGGACAGTTCCACACCGTTGTTGAACTTCCGCTCGTCGCGCAGCTTGCTGACAAACGACACGCTGAGCTGTTCGCCGTAGATATTGTCCGAGAAGTGGAGCAGGTGTACCTCGATGGTGTCGTTCTGTCCGTCGAAGGTGGGCCGGTGGCCTATGTTCATCATGGCCGGGTGTGCCTCGCCGGTATAGCCCACATGCGCCCTGACGGCATATACCCCGTGGGCCGGTATCAGCTTGTGGTTGTCCTCGGGCTGCAGGTTGGCCGTGGGAAACCCGATGGTGTGTCCGATGTGCTGTCCGTCCACCACCTTTCCCGACATCGAGTATTCGTAGTCCAGACAGCGGTTGGCCATCTCTATCTCGCCGGCTGTCAGCAGGGCGCGCACCACCGAGGAGCTGACGTGGATGCCGTCCATCACGAAGGGCTGTGCCTGTAGCACCTCCATGCCCATTTTCCGTCCGAAGGCCACATAGTCGTCGAACCCCTCGCTGCGGTTGTGTCCGAACCGGTTGTCGTAGCCCGTGATGAGCGTCTTCACGCCCAGCCGATCGGCCAGGATGAGCTTCATGAAGTCGTGGGCCGACAGGCTGGCCATCCGCTCGTCGAAGGGGAGCACGATGCAGTAGTCCACGCCCGTGGTGCTGAGCAGGGTCATCTTCTCCCGGAAGGTGCTGAGCAGCAGTGGCTTGTAATCAGTCTTGACCACCTGCCGCGGGTGCCGGTCGAAGGTGATGACGGCCGAGCGCCGTCCTTGCAGGAAAGCCTTGTCCGTCACCTGCTTGATCAAGAACCGGTGTCCCCGGTGTACGCCGTCGAAGAAGCCTATCGTGGCCACGCACGGCTCTGTGAGCAGCGTGTCGCCCGTCAGTCGGATTATCTCCATTTTCTCTCTCTTTCTTTTATCCAAATACTACAATCTTGTGGAAGGCGGTTGCCTTCCGCTTATTCAGACGGCAAAGTTAGCTAAAAAAGGTCATAAAGGCTTTGTCGTCTCTTATTATTTTTCTACTTTTTGCAAAAAACATTTGGATATTTGATTATTTAAGCGTACCTTTGCATTCGAAATCAGCCCTTGCGCTGTGTTTCACCGGGCTTTTAGCTCAGTTGGTTAGAGCAACAGACTCATAA
>CALGHW010000159.1 GCA_937916075.1 uncultured Prevotella sp. | reverse complement strand
GATTTTCTCGTCGAAGTCAAAGGCTTTAGTATTTCTGTTGCGCACCGGGAGCGAGGGGTTGTCGATGCTTTTGAAGTTGGCTCCTAATTTCAGTTCGGCCGTACCTTGCGTCTTGATGCGCACGCCGCCGGGTCCGAATATTTTCTCGGCCGGTCCCAGGTCGAACTTCATGTCGGAGAAAGAAAATTTCTCCTTGCCCTTGCTGGCGGCGGCTTCATCGTTCTTCTTCTTGAAGAAGTTGGCCATGGCCCGTCGCTCGCTCCATTTTCGATACTCTTCGGGAGTCATCAGAATCGGTGCGTTCAGGTATGAGTCACCTATCTTAGACCCGATGAAATAGAGTCCAAGAGAGTCGTTGTATACCACTTGCTGCTTGATGTTGTCGGGCATACGCAGGTCGAGCGAGGAGGAGTCGAGGTCGGCTGTGGTCAGCGGTGCCGTGCGCTTGATTTTCCATCGTGGATGGAGCAGCGAGTCGGGTATGGTCTCGTCGTCGGCCGCGATTTTGGGTTGGGCCTTTGGCACGGGCTTCCGGCGTGCCGTCTTGGTGTCTTGCGGCGGCATAGCCAGGGCGCAGATGCTCAACAGGAATATCGCTATATAGGCTAAGCGTTTTCTCATTCGTCTTTTTCTGATCTGAGTTTCTTTTTGTCGGGTTGTGTGCAGACCGTTGACAGGATGTCTTTTCGGTTATTTGATTTGCTTCAGGGCCAGCTTGA
The DNA here is from genome assembly GCA_937916075.1 of uncultured Prevotella sp. GTDB lineage: Bacteria > Bacteroidota > Bacteroidia > Bacteroidales > Bacteroidaceae > Prevotella. The sequence continues at coordinate 5,579 of CALGHW010000159.1, read as the reverse complement.
CCACTTGTTCCACGGGGGTGTCGGGAGCGTCTTGCAGAATCTTGACCACCACCTTTTGGGTAGGGGCCGGGGCAAATCCCAGCATGGTGAGGGCGGCGACGGCCTCGTCCTTGACCTGGTTGTTGACAGGGGCCTCCACCGAACCGCCTACGGGTATCTCGGCTGCGATGCCCAGTGCCACAATCTTGTCTCTCAGGTCAACGATGATGCGCTGGGCCGTCTTCAGGCCGATGCCCTTGACTCCCTTGATGACGCGCTCGTTGCCGGTGGAGATGCTGTTGCACAGTTCGGCGGGGGTGAGCGACGAGAGCACCATCCGGGCGGTGCCCGGTCCTACGCCGCTCACCGAGATGAGCAGCATAAACAGTTCGCGCTCCTTCTTGGAGGCAAACCCGTAAAGCAGGTGGGCGTCCTCCCGTATTGACTCGTAGACATAAAGCTTCACGTCCTTGTGGCCCTGGATGGCCGTATAGGTGTTGAGCGAGATATTTAGGCCATAGCCCACACCGGCCGCTTCCACCACAGCCAGAGCGGGAGTAAGCTCGGTCAACTCACCCTTGATGTATTCTATCATAAAATGATTCTTCTAAAAATGATTTGTATATATACATTATTCAATAACGGAAAAGAAGGTGGCTTATTGTATCAGACCGGCTGAAATATGTGGAAGTATGTAATGTTCAAAAAAAACATGAGTTTTTCACCTTTGTAGCTTGTTGACGAACAGACGGCTTGCTTCTGCCAGGTCTGCTGTCGGAAGAGACAGCATCCTCTGTTTTGGGTTTTTTACGGATAAAATGGGGATAGTGTTGCAAAGTTTTAAAAAAATAACTATTTTTGTATTAGGAAAGATAACACTATTAACAAAAACTTATTATCAAGGTGAATAAACGTAACTTATTATCAATGGCCGTACTATTGGCCGCTACTACAGGAGTAGCACAGAAAGGCCCCACAATGGGCTGGAGTTCATGGAATACCTATGGAGTGAAAATCAACGAAGACCTTATCAAAAGCCAGGCGGATGCCATGGTGGACAAGGGGCTGAAGGCCGTGGGCTATGACCACATCAATATTGACGACGGGTTCTTTGGCGGGCGCAACAAAGAGACGGGGGAGCTGATTATACACCCCACGCGCTTCCCCAACGGGCTGAAGCCTGTGGCCGACTACATTCATTCCAAGGGGCTGAAGGCCGGTATTTACAGTGACGCGGGAGCAAACACCTGCGGCAATTATTACAATGGGGACACGCAGAGCGTGAATGTGGGTTTTTACAACTATGACCAGCACGATGCCGACTACTATTTCAAGGAGTGCGGTTTTGACTTCATCAAGGTGGATTTCTGTGGAGGCGACGCACCCCAGAACTCCCAGCGGCTGGCTCTTGACCCGCAGGAACGCTATACGGCCATCAGCAACGCCATCAAAAACACAGGGCGCACCGATGTGCGCCTGAATGTGTGCCGTTGGGACTATCCTGGCACATGGGTCCATGATGTGGCTTTTTCATGGCGAACCACCAAAGACATCAGTAATTCATGGAACTCCGTGAAGAAAATATTGGCCGAGAACCTTTACTTGAGTGCATACTGCTACGATGGACACTACAATGACATGGACATGCTCGAGGTGGGACGTTCTCTGACCGACGAGGAGGACCGCACACACTTTGGACTGTGGTGTATCATGTCGAGTCCGCTGCTCATAGGCTGTGATCTCACGACTATAAAGGACACAACCCTCAAACTGCTGACTAACGAGGAACTGATAGCCCTGAATCAAGACACGCTATGTCTGCAGGCTTATGTGGCAGGTATTCAGAATGGATGCCACATATTGGTGAAAGATTTGGAAACGTTGGGTGGCACAAAAAGGGCCTTTGCAGTGTATAATCCCACCGATGGCGCCCGGAAAGCCATCGTAAATTTCAATCAGCTGGATTTGGGCGGCACCGTCAGCCTTCGTGATGTGTATGAGCGCAAGGATGTGGGGGCTTTCACTGGCAATTATACAGTTACTGTTCCTGCCCACGGCACACGCATCTATGTTGCCCAGGCCGAGCGGCGACTGGAGCGTACCCGTTACGAAGCCGAGACGGGATACATCAGCGACTATCAGGAACTTGTCAACAACCAATCGGCAAAGACAGGCATCTACGAGGCTTCCACCTCTTGCTCAGCCGGGTTCAAGGCGGGCTGGTTGGGCTATAGCGAACAGAACGACCTGCAATGGCGTGACGTATACAGTACCAACGGCGGAGATTATCATATGACCATCGCTTTCATTTGTGGCGAAGACCGCGACATGACCGTCAGTGTCAATGGAAAGGAGGTGAAGACCATCAGGGTGAACAGCGGAGGATGGAACACCGTAGGAACCACCACTGTGGACATTGCCCTTCAGAAAGGACGCAATACTGTTCGGTTGAGCAATGCTACTGCCTGGATGCCTGACATTGATTATATGGAACTTTCGGACACCGCTATGATTCCTGTGGATGTCAAGAAGACAGACATCACGTCGCAGTACATCAAAAACTCCGATTTCTCAAAGAGTGAGCCGATTGACAACCATGTTTGTGGCTATGGAAAGGATATGGCCAAAAACGGCACGTCTTATTATGGCCTGCAGCCTGTGACAGACTGGAAGGCCGTGGATGCAGGCGCCACCAGTGACGGTTACGACCACAACGGAATGGGAGGAGCTGTTTTTGCTTACGGTTCGTCTTGGAAACTGGTGGGCGGCGGCTTTACAGCTCCGGCAACTTCTCCTGACGGAAAAACAGGCAATGCTCTCGGCCTGTTTTCCGTATGGGGGCAGTCGGCACAATATGTGGAGCCTGTCACTTTGCCCGCAGGTTCCTATGAGCTGGTCTATACCATCTACAATGCGGGAGGCACAGACGCTGTTCCGCAAAAAAGTTGGATAGGTTTCATAGCCGATTCGGGCGAAGAGTACACGGCTGAAAGTCGTGTGTATACGGCTAAGGCCTGGTCAACGGAGACTGTCAAGTTCACGCTGTCGGAAGAGACTTCAGGCATGGTGTCATTGGGCTATCAGTCTTCGGGAAAAGGGTCCAGTGCCAATCCTCACCTTTTTTTCGACAATGTAAAGCTGATATCAGTGGAAGCCAATGGGCAAACGACGGCGTTGGACAAAGTTCAAATGAAGGGTTCTGATAAAACCGCTTATTACTCTTTACAAGGTGTGAGGCTCAATAAGCCAATAGGCAAGGGCGTATATATCCATCACGGCAAAAAGATTGTGGTTAAGTGACACATAAGTATACTTACCACACCCCTTGAAAAGGGTAGTGGTGCAGTGAGTCTATAACGATTTTTTATTACACTCGTTCGTGTCAAGAAAATAAAGTTGCCTGATTACAAAGAGAAAGTTGCCTGATTTCTGGGAGAAAGTTGGCAGGTTTCTCTTCGTAATCAGGCAACTTTCTCTTTGTATCCGTTTCAGCCGCTCCGAAGGAAGCTTTGAAGGAATATGAATTTATATTACCTTCATGTTTCTATTTCTTTGTCAACAGATGCCAAATCTCACGTACCCAAAGTACGAGGGAAGAGCCAACGATGATGATTATCCAGTCTGTCAGTTTTAGTCCCTCCACGTTGAAGAACTGTTGCAAGCCAGGCAATTCAACCATAGCAATCTGGCCTATGAGGATAATAGCCACAATTGTCAACAATCCGTTGCATCCCTTGAAATGCAAAGCACTGCGTCCTGTCTCAAATGCGCGGGCATTGAATAGATAGAAGAAGTGGGTCATAACGAAAGTCGTGAAGAGCAGTGTTAGCTCATAGGTAGTAACGTGACCTTTAGCTCCGAGCTGCACGTGCAGCAAGTCGGTGAGCTGATGGATATCAGCATGCTGGAAGATATAGAGCATTCCGAGCAGCATGAGGAAGAAGAATCCACCCACACCGATAATCTCACGGAGCATAGGCTTGTTGAGGATGAATGCCTTGCGGTCGCGCGGTTTGTCCTTCATCACGCTCTCCGATGGCGGCAACGATGCAAGAGCCATTGCGGCGAATGTGTCCATGATGAGGTTAATCCACAGCATCTGCGTAACGGTAAGAGGAGACTCCGTTCCCATGAAGGCACCGCATAGAACAAGGAAACAAGCCGTCACGTTAACCGTCAACTGGAACAAGAGGAAACGCTGGATATTCTGGTACAACGAGCGTCCCCACATAACAGCCTTGCCAATACTGCTGAACGAGTTGTCAATGATGGTAATGTCGGAAGCCTCCTTTGCTACGCTTGTACCATCGCCCATTGACAGACCTACGTGGGCAGTGCGGAGAGCAGGTGCGTCGTTGGTGCCGTCGCCTGTAACAGCCACTACCTGATTCAATTTTTGTAATGCCTCCACCAAGCGTTTCTTGTCCATAGGACGGGCACGGGAGATAATCTTCAAGTCAAGTACGCGTTTCTGAAGTTCCTTGTCTGTCAATGCGGCAAACTCCGGACCTGTAATGATATTATGTTCCGTGTCCTTAGAATCATTCCAAAGACCAATCTGACGAGCTATTTCCTTTGCTGTACCCGGAGTGTCACCCGTCACAATCTTCACGCTGATGCCAGCGTCAACACATTCCTTAACGGCAGCAGGAACATCTGTTCTTACAGGGTCAGCAATAGCAGCTATGCCTATAAAGCAAAGATTGTCTGCAACAATTTTGTTGCCGTCAATAGCCCTGCTTCCATCATCAACTATCTGATAGGCAAAGCCCAGCGTACGCATGGCGCGGTTTTGATATTCTGCAAGCTGCTTGTCTACAATATCCTTGCTTATATCTGCTTTCTTGCAAAGACCAAACACAATCTCGGGCGCACCTTTCACATAGAGAATCTTTTTGCCCTTCAAGGCAACCGATTCTACAAAAGTAGCCATATACTTACGTTCCGTAGAGAACGGAATTTCTGCTAAAGTTTTCACATTCTCGCGTATTGTGCGATAGTCAACGCCTTGTATGTTTAGCCAAAGGAGCAACGCACCCTCTGTTGGGTTGCCCAGTATCTGTGGCTTGCTCTTGTCGGAGAAATCAATAGATGCGGTGGAGTTGACAGCAATACCTTCGTTAAGAATTTCCTTAGGAGTGTCACCATACACCTTCATGTCGTCCACGCTCATAAGGTTTTGAGTCAGTGTGCCAGTTTTGTCCGTGCAGATGACAGTGGTTGCTCCCATGGTTTCGCAAGCATGCATCTTGCGCACAAGATTGTTGGTCTTGAGCATACGGCGCATACTGTAAGCCAAACTCAAAGTCACAGCCATAGGCAATCCCTCAGGAACAGCAACTACCACAAGTGTCACGGCAATCATCAATGTCTGCAAGATATAAGCGATGAACGGGGCTACTTGTTCCATGGAGCCAAAACAATCGGTACCATTGGTCACGAAATACATAATGATACGACCGATGACAATCAAAGCGGCGAAGCCATAGCTTACTTTTGTAATCCAGTCGCTAAGTCCGTCGAGCTGCTCATTGAGCGGTGTTTTCACGCTGTCGTCAATCTGTACAGCCTCAAACACTTTGCCTTGCTCTGTGTGGTCG
>CALGHW010000158.1 GCA_937916075.1 uncultured Prevotella sp. | reverse complement strand
CCATCACCTTGGCCTTGGTATCGCTCACGATGGCATCGTGGTTGGAGGGGTTGATTTTCTCAAACTCCTGCTGGATATACTGGCTACCCAGATTGGAGGTCATGATGATGATGGTGTTCTTGAAGTTGACCGTGCGGCCCTTGTTGTCGGTGAGCCGTCCGTCGTCGAGCACCTGCAAGAGGATGTTGAACACATCCGGATGGGCCTTCTCTATCTCGTCGAAGAGCACCACCGAGTAAGGCTTGCGGCGCACGGCCTCGGTAAGCTGGCCACCCTCATCATAGCCTACGTATCCTGGAGGGGCACCAATCAGCCGAGAGACACTGAACTTCTCTTGATACTCGCTCATGTCGATACGGGTCATCATCGTCTCGTCGTTGAAGAGGTATTCGGCCAAGGCCTTGGCCAGCTCCGTCTTACCCACACCGGTGGTGCCGAGGAAGATAAACGAGGCGATAGGCCGCTTGGGGTCTTGCAGTCCGGCACGGCTGCGGCGCACGGCGTCGCTCACGGCGCTGATGGCCTCATCCTGACCGATGACGCGCTTGTGAAGCTCTTCCTCCAGATGAAGCAGTTTCTCGCGCTCACTCTGCATCATCCGGGTCACGGGGATGCCCGTCCAGCGGCTCACCACCTCGGCGATATCGTCGGCCGTCACCTCCTCGCGCACCATGGCCTCGCCGCCCTGGGTGCTCTTGAGCTGCTCCTGGATATGCTTGATGTCGTCGGCCAGCGTCTTCAGTTTGCTGTAACGGATTTCAGCCACCCGCTCATAGTTGCCTTCACGCTCGGCACGCTCGGCCTCGAGCTTCAGGTTCTCCATCTGTTGCTTGTCCTCCTGAATCTTATTCACGAGGGCTTTCTCTCCTTCCCATTTAGCCCTGAACTGTTTTTCCTGCTCCTTGAGGTCGGCTATCTCCTTGTCGAGCTGTGCTATCTTCGGCTGGTCGTTCTCCCGCTTGATGGCCTCGCGCTCTATCTCGAGCTGCTTGAGCTTACGGGTTATCTCGTCGAGCTCCTCAGGCACAGAGTCGCGCTCCATCCGCAGCTTGGCGGCGGCCTCATCCATCAGGTCGATGGCCTTGTCGGGCAGGAATCGGTCACTGATATACCGCTCCGAGAGCTTCACGGCGGCGATACAAGCATCATCCTGAATACGCACCTTGTGGTGGTTCTCATAACGCTCCTTCAAGCCTCGGAGGATGGAGATGGCGCTCAGTTCGTCAGGCTCGTCAACCATGACGGTCTGGAACCGACGTTCCAAAGCCTTGTCCTTCTCGAAGTATTTCTGATACTCGTTGAGCGTGGTGGCACCGATGGCTCTGAGTTCGCCACGGGCCAAGGCCGGCTTCAGGATGTTGGCGGCATCCATGGCGCCCTCGCCACCGCCGGCACCCACCAGGGTGTGAATCTCATCGATGAAGAGGATGATGCGGCCCTCGCTCTTGGTCACCTCATTGATGACGCTCTTGAGTCGCTCCTCAAACTCGCCTTTATATTTGGCACCGGCCACCAGAGCACCCATGTCGAGCGAATAGAGTTGTTTGTCTTTCAGGTTCTCGGGCACATCGCCACGGACGATACGCTCGGCCAGTCCCTCCACAATGGCTGTCTTACCGGTACCCGGCTCACCTATCAAGATAGGATTGTTCTTGGTACGACGCGACAGTATCTGGAGCACACGCCTGATTTCCTCGTCACGCCCTATCACAGGGTCGAGCTTGCCGGCACGTGCTTGCTCCACGAGGTTCTTGGCATATTTGTCAAGACTCTGATAGTTTTCGTCGCCGCTCTGGCTCTGCACCTTCTGGCCCTGACGGAGTTCCTGGATGGCCTGGCGCATCTCCTTCTCCGTGCAACCGGCATCCTTGAGGATACGGCTGGCGGTGGAGTTGACGGTGAGCAGGGCCAGCAGGATGGGCTCCACACTGACAAACTCATCGCCCAACTGCTGCGACAACTCCTGCGCGCGGTTGAGCACGCTGTTGGTGTCGTTGGAGAGGTAAGGCTGTCCGCCCTGCACCCTCGGCAGATGCTGTATGTCTTGGTCTACGAGCATACCTATCTGGTTGGCGTTGACACCCAACTTCTGGAAGATGAAATTGGTCACGTCCTTGGCCTTCGTGAGAATGCCTTTCAGCAGGTGGGTAGGCTCAATGGTCTGCTGTCCGCTGCGCTGGGCCGTATTGACAGCCTCTTGCACAACTTCCTGCGCCTTGATGGTAAACTTGTCGAATGTCATATTGTTGTTCTCCTTTCTATATATTGTTTTCTTAATGTTTGGCTTGGCCGCTGCTTTTCAAGCCGCAGCCGCTATCTTCTTATCAAAAGGTATACCGACAAGTAAAAAAGTATTATTAAGTGTCAATATGTCAGCAAGTTAAGACAAAAAGACAGTTTTATTGTTTCTTTTCAACAAACAGACTGTCAATATCGACAATTATGACTAACTTTGCATAATTTCAAAATTTCATCACTAACCCTAAAAAAGAAGCTATGATAAAAAAACAACTCTTCACAACTCTTTTAGCCTGTGCCGCCCTACTGCCCGTACAGGCCCAAAACTTACAAAAAGGTGACTACGGATACCTCTATTGCCACATGAGCGACCGGGGCGAATACACGGCCTACGCCATATCGCGCGACGGCTATCACTACCAGGACATCAACAACGGCAACGCCATCTTCGACCCGCAGGAGCATGCGCGCATCGAGGGCGGCACACGCGACGCCTACATCACACGCTCCACCGACGGCAAGGGCTACCTCATGGTCACGACGGACATGTGCGTGGCCAAAAGCCATATCTGGGACAACTATGGCATCGACCTGCTGAAGAGCAAGGACCTTATCCACTGGACCAGTGTCACCTTCGACTTCCGCAAAGGTATGCAGAACTTCTGCGACGCCGCCACCGCCACCTCGCCTTACAAGGACTGGAGCACCATCAACCGGGTGTGGGCTCCGCAAATATTCTGGGACCCCAACTATATTTGGGCCGACGGCACCAAGGGCGGCTACCTCATTTATTACTCCATGCTCAACCGTCCCGAGGAGAAGTATGACCGTATGTACTACAGCTATGCCGACAAGAGTTTCACCCGGCTGACCACACCCCGGCTGCTCTTCGACTGGGGCTACGCCACCATCGACTGCGACATCAACTATCTGGAGAGCGACGGCCTCTACCACATGCTCATCAAGAAGGAGGGCGGCCATCCTGGTATCTACACCGCCACCAGCAAATATCTCACCCATGACTGGGGCGAGCCCGTGGAACATGACTTCGTGAGCTTTGAGGGCAAGAAGAAATGTGAGGGAAGCAGTGCCTTCCAGCTTATCGGTGACTCCACCTGGCGTGTGGCCTATATCCAGTATAGTGACAAGCCCAAGCATTACCGCATCTGCAAGGCCGACAAAAACCTGCGCAACTTCTCCGACCCCGTGGACATCCAAGGGGTAACCGGACCGCAACACGGCAGCTTCATGCGGCTCACCAAGAAGGAATACAACCGGCTCCTGAAATGGGACCGCCAACTGAAGGCGAAGAAATAACTTTTCCGGGCTAAGCCATTACAGAAAAAGGAGGAGAGTGCGTTTTACTTGACACGCACTCTTCCTTTACATACTATTAGCCGCCTATTTAATAACCTTTTAAAAAAACAACCTAACTATGATGAATCATCTAAAAAAAATCTTTGTGGGAATCGTGGTTTCCATCACCCTTTGCCCTCATGTAAACGCCCAACAGATTACAGCCGAACAGGCACGTTTAAAAGCTTATACTTTTTGGAACAAGCTGACAGGGCGCGGTAAACGGCTACAAACGCCCTCCTTATCACGTCTTGCGCCCTACTATGTCTTCAACGATGATGAAAAAGGATTCGTCATCATCGCTGGCGACGCATCAGCCCAAACAATACTCGGTTATTCAACAGACGGTACTTTCCAAGAAAATAACATGCCTCCTGGTTTGAAAGACTTACTGAACAACTACAGCCAACAAATCACAGACTTGCAAGCCACCAACCACACACCCGGATCCTACTCCGCCACAAATGCAAGCACTGGCGAAGTGAAATTGAACACGGCACAATGGAACCAACAAGGACAATACGCCAAATACACGCCCAATCATGCCCCCACCGGCTGTGTCGCAACAGCGACAGCCATCATCATGCGCTACTTTGAATGGCCTGAAAAAGGGGTGTCACAAAACAGATATTACAGCACTTATACCAACGGATTCTTAGAGGCCGACTTCTCAAAGTCTACTTACGAATGGAACTATATGCCATACAGATGGACAGAACTCAACCAAGACGGATTTGACAATATCGCCCGACTGATGGCCGACATTGGTGTCAGTATCGAGACCATTTACGGAGACAATGAAAGCAGTGCCTCTATTACATCTGCAGCCCAAGCCTTGAAGACCTACTTCAATTACTCCATGGACATTCAATTTCAAGAAGCCGCATCATACAGTGACACTGAATGGAAAAATATGCTGCGCAATGAGATAGACAATGACAGACCCGTCTTATACTGTGGACAAAACGATATAACAGGAAAAGGGCATGCTTTTGTCGTCGACGGATACAAGGGGAACGACATGTTCTCCGTCAACTGGGGATGGGGTGGCTCATGCAATGGCTTCTACGCCTTAGGACAAATCACTGAAGAATCCCTTGCCTATAGTATGGACCAAGCATGTGTCATGGGCATCGAGCCAAGCACAGAAGAGCCACTCACACTCAATTTGCACATGGATAAAGAAGGAAATTTGTTTGACCTTCTGGAAAGTCAATACAGCAACAAGCTCATCGAGAAGTTGACCGTCAGCGGAAACATCAATGACCAAGACCTCATTGCCGCAAGAGGCAACAGTTATATTCTGCTCAATGCCGACTTCAGCAATGCCATATCCACAACAGGCAAAGTCCCTGATTCATACTTCCATGCATCACCTTATCTGAAGAGCGTTATATTGCCCCAGGGTATCACGACCATTTATCCCAACGCTTTCGCCAACTGTGATCATCTGCTGGATATCACAATTCCTCCCACCGTAACGACAATTGGTGACGAGACTTTTTCGGGCTGCAACACATTGAAGGATCTGACTGTACTGTGCCAAACACCGCCTGCGCTCGGTCAGTTTGATGTATTTTACGATGTACCGCTTCAATCTGTCGTCCTGCATGTGCCTGCCGGCTGTCGAGACAGTTATGTCAATGCACAAAACGGATGGGAACAGTTTGCCAACATCCAAGACGACGCAAAGGATGTTTACACAACTGTCAAGACTGTATCCAGTCAAGATACCAATCTGCAGAAGGCTATAAAGGTAAGCGGGAAACACATCACAGCCGAACAGGACATTCTTTTCGATGTTTACGATCCACAAGGCCGTATGATCACATCACACAGCAACAGCCTGACAACAGAAAGTGGCATCTATATCATCAAATGGAAAGGGCAGACCTTGAAGGTCAGCATACCTTAACCCGAGTTTGACAGCTTGAAGAATTTCTCCATGACTATTTTGAGGAATTTGCCTGATTTATAAGTAGAGGTTTAAAATGAATTCAAGCTGAACGGTTGAAACACAAAGTATGAAAATATAAATATTTTTCAGGCTCGTTCAATATTTCCTTCTGAGCTCTTAAAACAGCTG
>CALGHW010000157.1 GCA_937916075.1 uncultured Prevotella sp. | reverse complement strand
TGACGGCTTCGAAACACAGTCCTATATATGCTGTCCGGCATTTTAAGATGACAATCGCAATGAGGGAAAAGACAGCAAGCAAGACATAAAAGTCCGGATGTCTTTCTGTTAGGATACGCCTTGCGAGCAGTGGCATACATCCGGTAAGGTACACTGCCGTTACGGTGGGGTTCTCGTTGGCCCCTGTAATGGAAAAGCAAGTGTTGCCCGACTCTGTCAGTCCGATGGCTTGTCCACCGATATATAAGAGTTGGATAATGGCTGTCAGCAACAGTCCGTTCTCCATGCTTCTGCGGGTGAGCAACCTGTGGCAGCGGAGATAAGCAAGAGGCAATATAGAGAATAATGTGATGCAGAGGTAATAGGTGCGGTATTCTTCCATGACAGGAACGGACCATCCGTGAAAAGCAATATAGGCAATCCATCCGAGGATGAGCATCTCCCAACGTTCAATTCTGATTGTGTGTATTCAAAAAATAGAGACAGGCTGGGAAACTATCCTTATGATAAGTTTCCCAGCCTGTCTCTATTGTAATGTGTAAAAATCGTGGCGCTATGTCAACCGCCTTATTTTACGCCGATTTCCTTCAGCAGCCGGTCGGCATGTCCCCATTTATCCATGAGGTAAATCATGTAGCGCACGTCTACACAGATGGTGCGGCCCAGCTTTTTGTCGAAGAAAATGTCGTTAGACAGGCTGTCCCAGTTGCCATCGAAGGCGAGACCTAAGAGCTGCCCCTTGCTGCCGAACACCGGCGAACCGCTGTTGCCGCCCGTGATGTCATTGTTGGTCAGGAAGCAGAGCTGCATCTTGCCGGTGGTCTTGTCGGTGTAAGGTCCAAAGTCCTTGGCGTCCATCAGCTGGTGCATCACCGGCTCGGCAAAGTAGTCAAGTACCCGGTTGCCCGCCTTCATCTTGCTGACGATGCTGCTGGCATCCGTATAGTAGCCCGAGGGCTTGCCGCCCAGGTCGTAGCCCCCCACCTGGCCATAGCTGAGGCGCATGGTGAAGTTGGCGTCGCTGTAGTGAGGCATGTCTTGTTCCATCCGGATTTTGGCGGCACAGAGATAGCGCTCCTGCTCGGCGATAGAGTCGGCGATGGCGGCCAGCGGGGCCACCATATCAGCCATGACCGAGGTGATGTCGAGTCCCATCTGCACGCCCAAATCCTTGTTGAACCCTTTCTTGTTGACATAAATCTTGGCCCCCGGCTGCATCAGGATGGAGGTGTTCCACACCTGGTCCACATACTTGGCATAGTCGCCGCCAAACTGGCTGTCGATGGTCTTGTAAAAGTCAGGCAGATATTTCGGGTCCACCTGCTCGCGGTAATTCTTGAGCAGCACGCTGAGCACCTCCTTGTCGGTGGCGGCATCCCAAGTGTCGCTGTTGTCGTCGAAAGCCACGTATTGCTTCTTCTTGCTCTTCTTGGGTCCCTTCACCTCCATGCCGTTGTGTACCTTGACGGCCCGGCGTGTCAGTTCGTTGGTGCCGAAGAAAGTCTCGCTGAACAAGGTGCGTGCCTTGATGATGTCAAAGCGTTTGCCATAGAGGCGGGCCATCAGCTGGAAGTTGAGCTTGTCCTTCAGATAGCCGGTAGAGTCAACATAAGCGGCAATCTTCTTCTCAAACTCCGCCTTCTGGCGGATCAGTCCCACGCTGTCGATACACTTGTTCATGCCGATGGAGTTTTTCCAGTAGTTGGAGCTTTGCGCATACTTGGAGTCATACTTGATGCGCACGGCCTCGCTGGCTCTCATGTGGCGCTGCATGACCTCCTGCTTGACACCGCGCACCTGAGCTCTCGGAGCGTTGCGCGCGTCGCGACGCTCCCGGATGCCATACGAGGAGAGATAGCGGCTGGTGCTGCCCGGATAGCCGATGGTCATGGCATAGTCGCCCTCCTTGTAGCCGTCGAGCGACACAGGAGCCCATGAGGCAGGATGGTAAGGCACATTGTCCTTGCTGTAGGCAGCCGGCCCGTTGGTCTTCGGGTTGGCATAGATGCGGAACACCGAGTAGTCACACGTCTGTCGGGGCCACATCCAGTTGTCGGTCTCGCCGCCAAACTTGCCCATCGACTTGGGGATGGTGAACACCAGTCGGAGGTCGGTGAAGTCACGGTAAGTCGTGGCGTAATACTTGTTGCCCTCATAGAAAGGCTTGATTTCCAGCCGGAGTGTGGAGTCGTTCTTTTTCACGTCCTTCGACCATGCGTTTTCTATTGAGTCGAGGAAAGTCTCCTGGTCGGACGCCTTCATCCGGTAGATGCCCATCGAGTCGAGCTTGGCGGTGATGTCCTTCTGGTCCACCATGAAGCTCACGAACATATCCTTGTTGGGCAACTCGTCCTGCAAGGTCTTGGCATAGAATCCGTTGAGCATATAGTCGTGCTCCACGGTGGAGTGGCTGCGGATGGCCTCAAAGCCACAGTGGTGGTTGGTAAACACGAGGCCGTCGGGTGACACCACCACTCCCGAGCAGTAGCCACTGAAGTTGACCACGGCGTTTTTGATGGCGTTGGGACTATTGTAGAGTCCGTCGTAAGGCACGGTGAATCCCTCAGCCTGCATCTGGCTGTAGACAGCCTGCGGCAGGTTGGCGATGGTCCACATGCCCTCGTCGGCCTGGGCCGAAGCTGCGGCAATCAGTGCCGCCATGAACAATGCTTGTTTTTTCATTCTTTTTCTTTTAAATATAATAATGTTTTGTCCTTATTTTCTGAAATACCGCCCGACGACAGGCAGCGATCCGAGCGGGAAGTCCTTTTTCACCAGATAAGCGCCGAAGAGGGCTATCAGGGCAGTGTTGAGCGCGAGGGCGCCCAGTGTAGGCAGGTGGCTGTTGCTCCAGTCCATACACAGGTAGAGGATGGCGGCCAGCACCACATAGGCCATGATTTCGCCCACCGGATAATTGATGGGGTAGTGCTTTTGGCCCACGAGGTAGCTGATGAGCATGGCCGTGCCATATCCTGCAAAGCCGGCCCACGCACAGGCCATATAGCCATACCGGGGCACAAAGATGATGTTGATGGCCACCAGCACCACGCATCCTACGCCCGAGAACCAGGCCCCCCAGATAGTCTTGTCTATCAGCTTATACCAGAACGAGAGGTTGAAGTACACACCCATCATGATTTCGGCGGCCATGACGATAGGCACCACCCGCAAGCCGCTCCAGTAGTCGTGTCCGATGATGTGCTTCAGCACGTCCATATAGCCGATGACCACGAGGAAGGCCATCAGCGTGAAGATGATGAAATACTTCATAGCCTTGGCGTAGGTGTCACGGTTGTCCTTGTCCTTCGACTTGCCGAAGACAAACGGCTCGTAGGCATAGCGGAAGGCCTGTGTAATCATGGCCATGATCATGGCTATCTTCGAGGCGGCTCCGTAGATGCCCAGTTGGGTATGGGCGTCGGCCCCTTTGTAGATGTAAGGGAAGAGAATCTTGTCGGCCGTTTGGTTCAGGATGCCGGCGATGCCCAGCACAAGGATGGGCCAGCTGTAGGAGAGCATCCGGCGCAGCAACCTCTTGTCGAAGCCGTGGGCGATGGGCTTCAGCTCGTTGACGAATCCCAAGGTGAGCAGCGCCGAGCACGCCAGGTTGATGTAGAAGGCATAGCCCGCGCCCACAGTGGGATCATAGACAGTGGTTATGACACCGGTGCCTCCAGCCCGGTCGTAGAGGGCGGGCAGCAGCAAGAAGAAGGTCAGGTTGAGGCCGATGGCCATGAGGATGTTGAGCATCTTCAGCGCGGCAAACTTGACCGGCCGCTTCTGGTAGCGCAGGTAGGCGAAGGGAATGCACTGGAAGGCGTCGATGGCCACAGTGACGGCCATGACCCAGATGTAGGACGGATGGTCGCTGTAGCCCATGAAGCTGGATATGGGCGAGAGGAAAGCCACGACCAGCACGACAAACAGCAGTGAGGTGAAGCCCACGGAGATGAGTGTCGTGGAATACACCTTCTTGGGATTCTCCCCTTCCTTGTTGGCGAAGCGGAAGAAGGTGGTCTCCATACCGTAAGTCAGGATGACGAGCAGCAGCGCCGTATAGGCGTAAACGTTGGTGATGACACCATAGCCTCCGCTGGCCGCCGAGAGCTTGGCGGTATAGAGCGGCACAAGCAGGTAGTTTAAGAACCTGCCGACGATGCTTGACAGACCGTATATGGCCGTGTCTTTAGCGAGCGATTTTAAGTTTGCCATTGTTATATTTTTGATGATTTTGCATGATGAGAGGGTGGGGCAGCCGTTCTCAGAAGAAGAGGTAAGCGATGGCGATGGCGGCAGCCACGCCGGCCAGGTCGGCCAGCAGTCCGCAAGCCACTGCATGGCGGGTGTAACGTATGCCCACACTGCCGAAGTAGACCGCCAGGACATAGAATGTGGTGTCGGTGGAGCCTTGGAAGATGCAGCTCAGCCGGCCCACAAAAGAGTCGGCCCCGTAAGTGGTCATGGCATCCACCATCATGCCCCGCGCCCCGCTGCCCGACAGCGGCTTCATCATCGCGGTGGGCAAGGCCCCCACAAAGTCACTGTTGCCGCCACAGGCCTCTACAGCCTGGCGTATGCCGTCGGTTAATAAGTCCATGGCTCCCGAGGCCCGGAACACCCCGATGCCCACCAGGATGGCCACCAGGTAGGGAATGATGCGCACGGCGGTTTGAAATCCGTCCTTGGCCCCCTCGATGAAAGCGTCATACACATTGACCCGCTTGCGCATGCCGGCCAAGATAAAGCCCACGATGATGCACATCAGCAGGATGTTGGCCACCGAGGTGCTCACCATGTTCATCTGGTCCTTGTCCATCTGGCTGAATCCCCAGATGATGGCGGCCACCAGAAGCGACAGGCCGCCAAGGGCCGTCAGCATGGTGCGGTTGATGAGGTTGATGCGCTGGTAGAGGCTGGTCACGATGATGCCGGCCAGGGTGGAGAAGAAGGTGGCCAACAGGATGGGCACAAATACATCAGTGGGCTGGGCGGCTCCCATCTGCGCCCGGTATACCATGATGCTCACGGGGATGAGGGTCAGTCCCGACGTGTTGAGCACCAGAAACATAATCATCGGGTTGGAGGCTGTGTCCTTCTTGGGGTTCAGCTCCTGGAGTTGTTCCATGGCCTTGAGCCCCAACGGGGTGGCGGCGTTGTCCAGTCCCAG
Source organism: uncultured Prevotella sp. (assembly GCA_937916075.1). Lineage (GTDB taxonomy): Bacteria > Bacteroidota > Bacteroidia > Bacteroidales > Bacteroidaceae > Prevotella. Next base: position 22,213 of record CALGHW010000157.1, on the reverse strand, counting down.
CATATTGGCCGCAATGTTCATGAAGATGCTGCCCGTTACGGGATGGCCTTTGGGAATGTCGGGAAACAACCGTGAAAACACGGGGCTGAGCAGTCGGGCCAAGGCATTGACCATGCCGCCCCGCTCGCCAATCTTCATCACGCCGAGCCACAACGACAAGACGCCGGTCAGGCCGAGTGAAATCTCGAAGGCTGTCTTCGACGAGGCGAAGGTGGAGTCCATCATGGCCGGAAAGACGGTCATGTCACCCCAGAACACCAATTTCACCACCGCGATGACAAATGCGATGAGAAAAAATGCTATCCAAATATAATTCAGTACCATAACAGGATGCAAAGGTAGTGCAAACGAGCGAGATAAAAAAGTTTTGCAAGCTATAATATAAAATATGTTAGATGAGATCAAATGATGCGTATTCAATGATATTTTATTACATTTGCTTATTCTGTGAAAATAAAGTTGCCTGATTACGAAGAGAAAGTTGCCTGATTTCTGGGAGAAACTTGGCAGGTTTCTCTTCGTAATCAGGCAACTTTCTCATTTTATTCGTTTCGGACGCTCCGAAGAGCACACTGAAAGAGTATGAAATATTTTTATATTATTCTTGTTTTTTTGACATCGGCCTGAAGGCTTGCAGAATGTCTTGGAAGCCCGGTCCTAAAAGCTTCCCAGCCAGGCCTTCAGGTCGAGCAGCATTTCGATGTGGTATGCAAAGTCCGGCTTGAAGCCCCATCCATGGCCACCGTTGGGATATACGTGGAGCGTGGCCGGCACGTCGTGGCGGTAGCACTCCAGGTAGTAGTTCACGCCGTTGGCCGGTAGCACCACATGGTCATCGTCAGACAGGGCGATGAATGCTCTTGGAGTGGCCCGTGTCACCTGTTGGTCACTGCTGTATTCCTTTTCCAGCTTCTTTTTGGCGTCGCTGCCCAGCAAGTTGTCGTGCGAGCCCTTGTGGGTGAAGCTCGGGTCCATCGTGATGACGGGGTAGAAAAGTATCTGAAAGTTGGGCGCGGCATCCTTGGTGGCATGAGTGGCTATGGTTGAGGCCAGGTGTCCTCCGGCCGACGACCCCATGATACCCACCTGGTCGGGCTGTATGTTCCAGCGGTTGGCATGGCGGCGCACCAGTCGGATAGCCTCCTCGGCATCCTCTGTGGGCAGGCGGTAGTCACCGTGTGGCAGCCGGTATTTCAGCACGATGGCCGCCACGCCCTGCTGGTTGAAGAAGCTGGCCCAGTCCTTTCCCTCATGGCCGATGGCCAGATGCTCGTAGCCTCCTCCAGGACAGATGACCACGGCTCGTCCTGACGGTTTGTCGGGCAGGTACACATACACCTTGGCCGTGTCCTGCCGGTCTTGGCTCTGATGAGGCGCGCGGCCGGTCCAAAGGTTTAACACTGTGGGGCGCTGGGCTGCCTGTATTCCAGTCACGGCAAGCAACAAGGCGAGTAGCAATAACAATTTTCTCATTTTCGGGTATTCTTTATTATATGGTTCCTTCAGTCTTGGCGTTTTTCGGCATCGTTTTGGCGGTAAAGACAGTTTCCTCGTCAAAAAATAAGCCGACGCTTTGCAAAGATAGATAAAATTTAGTAATATTGCAGTCAAAAAGAAAGCGAATTATCATATTTTGAATATTCCGAATTCTAATTTTCTAATTTTAAGACGATGCATCCATTAGAGAAATTTGAATATTGCCCCCGGTGTGGCAGCAAGCATTTTGATGTGAACAGTGAGAAAAGCCGTCAGTGTGAGAACTGCGGATTTGAGTATTATATGAATCCCAGTGCGGCCACGGCAGCCTTTATTCTCAACGAGCGCGGCGAGCTGCTTGTGGAGCGCCGCGGCAAGGAGCCGGCCAAGGGCACGCTCGACCTGCCGGGCGGCTTTACCGACCTTGGCGAGACAGCCGAGGAGGGCGTGGCCCGGGAGGTGATGGAAGAGACAGGGTTGGAGGTATGCTCTGCGGAATACCTGTTCAGCATTCCCAATGTCTACCGCTATTCAGGCATGGACATCCCCACGCTCGACTTTTTCTTCCGTTGTGAAGTCAAGGACTGCGGCGTGCTGCGTGCTGCCGACGATGCCGCCGAGTGCTTTTGGGTGCCGCTCAAGGATATCCATACAGAGCAGTTCGGGCTGCGCTCCATCCGTCAGGCCCTCTACAACTTCCTGGAGCGGTCCTGAGAGGCAGAGGCGGAAGTGTGGAAATCAGCCTCGTATATGTATGATTGTGCAATTTTACCCTATAACATGTTAAAAACGAGTGCAAACAGGGTGATTTGTCCTTGAAAAAACGTATATTTGCAATGTGTTTTGATAAATCTTCCAGTCTGAAGGTCTTCAACGGTCAGAAGGCTGGATAGCCAATGATAAAAACTTTTCTTCATACTATTTTGTTTTGGGGTGTGGTCAGCCGCGAGGCTTGCCACGCTCTTTTTTTTCGGTATCCGCTTCCTTCCATTCATTAAAAAAGTAGAAAATTCACTTTATATATAATGTGGAAGCAAACTTTTTGCTTATTTTTGCACCCCAAATCAATGTTATAAACAAGATATGCAGAAGAATCTGGTCATAGTCGAGTCGCCTGCCAAGGCCAAGACTATCGAGAAATTTTTAGGAGATGACTATAAGGTGATGTCAAGTTACGGCCACATCCGCGACTTGAAGAAGAAGGAATTGAGTATAGATACCAAGACCCTGACACCCCATTATGAGATACCCGAGGAGAAGGAGAAACTCGTCAAGGAGTTGAAGCAGAATGCCGGCAAGGCCGACAAGGTGTGGCTGGCATCCGATGAGGACCGTGAGGGAGAAGCCATCTCGTGGCATCTGTGTGAGGTGCTGGGACTGGACGAGGAGAAGACCAACCGCATCGTGTTCCACGAAATCACCAAGCCTGCCATCCTGGCGGCCATCGAGCATCCGCGCCATTTGGACATGAATCTGGTCAATGCCCAGCAAGCCCGCCGTGTGCTCGACCGGCTGGTGGGATTCAAGCTCTCGCCCGTGTTGTGGCGCAAGGTGAAGCCCGCTCTCTCTGCCGGTCGTGTGCAGAGTGTGGCTGTCAGACTCATCGTTGAGCGCGAGCGCGAGATACAGCACTTCAAGAGTGAACCCTATTATCGGGTTAACGCTATCTTTGCCATCACCAATCCCGACGGCTCGGCCACAGAGGTAAAGGCCGAACTGGGACAGCGCTTCAAGACCCATGAAGAAGTAATGGCCTTCCTGGAGAAATGCAAGGATGCCAGCTTTACGGTAGACAGCGTAGGCAAGAAGCCACTCAAGCGCACCCCCGCACCTCCATTCACCACATCTACCCTGCAGCAGGAGGCAGCCCGCAAATTGGGCTTTACCGTGTCGCAGACCATGATGATAGCCCAGCATCTCTATGAGAACGGACGTATCACCTATATGCGTACCGACTCGGTCAACCTGTCGTCTTTCTGCCTGAATGCCTGCAAAGAGGAAATCACCAAGCGATGGGGAGCCGAATATAGCCATGAGCATATCTATCACACCCAGTCGAAGGGCGCCCAGGAGGCTCACGAGGCTATCCGTCCCACCGATATGTCAAAGACAACCATTGAGGGCACAGTGCAGGAAAAGCGACTCTATGACTTGATATGGAAGCGCACGGCCGCCTGCCAGATGGCCGACGCCTTGATTGAGAAGACCACGGTCAATATCGTGGGCTCAGGGCTCGCAGAGCAGTTTGTCGCCACGGGTGAGGTGGTGAAGTTCGACGGATTCCTCAAGGTCTACCGTGAGTCGTCTGACGACGACCAGGCCTCTGACGATGAGAATCACCGGCTCTTGCCACCTCTGGAGAAAGGCCAGGAACTGACTCGCCGTGAGGTATCGGCCACCGAGCGCTTCAGCCAAGGTCCCGTGCGGTATACCGAGGCCAGTCTGGTCCACAAGCTGGAGGAGCTGGGCATCGGCCGTCCGTCTACTTATGCGCCGACCATCAGCACCATCCAGCAGCGCGAGTATGTACACAAGGGCGACAAGAAAGGCGAGGAGCGCAAATACACCGTCGATATACTCAAGGGCAAGCTCATCACCCAAAAAGAGCGCACCGAGCAAGTGGGCAGCGAGAAAGGCAAGCTGTTGCCTACGGATATCGGTATCGTGGTGAATGACTTCCTGATGAAGTATTTCCCGGCTATCATGGACTATAACTTCACGGCCAAGGTGGAACAGAAATTTGACGAGATAGCCGAAGGCAAGGACAAGTGGACCGACATGATGAAAAACTTCTACCAGGACTTTGAGCCTACCGTAGAGAAGACCATGAACGAGCGCTCGGAGCACAAGGCTGGCGAGCGGCAACTCGGTGACGACCCACAAAGCGGAAAGCCCGTATTCGTGAAGATTGGCCGTTTCGGACCGGTGGTCCAGATAGGTACGGCTGATGACAAGGAGAAGCCCCGCTTTGCCCAGCTTCCGGCCGACAAGAGCATGGAGACCATCACGCTCGACGAGGCGCTCGAACTCTTTAAGTTGCCCCGCGAGGTGGGCGATTTCGAGGGAACCAAGGTCATTATCGGCGCAGGTCGTTTTGGTCCTTATGTGCTTCACAACAAGAAGTATGTGTCGCTGCCCAAAGGCACCGACCCGATGACCATTACCCTTGGACAGGCCGTAGCCCTTATTGAGGAAAAACGTAAACAGGAAGCCCAGCGGCACCTGAAGACTTTCAAGGAAGAACCAGAATTGGAAGTGCTCAACGGCCGTTACGGTCCTTACCTTGCTTATAAAGGCAAAAACTATCGTCTGCCCAAAGCCCTCCATGAGAAGGCGGCCAGCCTGACCTATGAGGAGTGTATGGACATCATCAATAATACGACTGTTAAGAAGGAAAAGTAGGTGTCTTGGCATCTTCTCCCCCTTCGGCGACACTGTCACAGGGCATGTGGAATCATAAATAGAAACAGACATGAACCGAATCATCATTATAGGCTATATGGGTGCCGGCAAGACCACCGTGGGCAAGGCACTGGCCAAAGATCTGGGCATGGACTTCTATGACCTTGACTGGTATATAGAGAGCCGTATGCGCAAGACTGTTCCCCAACTGTTTGCCGAGCGGGGAGAAGATGGCTTCCGCCAGGTGGAGCGAAATATGCTCCACGAGGTGGCCGAGTTTGAAAACGTGGTACTGAGTTGCGGAGGCGGCACGCCCTGCTTCTTCGACAATATGGACTACCTCAACGGTCAGGGAGCCGTGGTTTATCTCAAGGCCCAGCCCGATGTGCTCTATAAGCATCTGCACATGGGCAAGACCGAGCGGCCTCTGCTCAAGGGCAAGTCACCCGAAGAGCTGATGGCCTTTATCGGCGAGCAGCTGGCATGGCGCGAGCCTTATTATAGCAAGGCCCGTTACACACTTGACGTCAGCCTGATGGACAACTACGAAAAAATAAAAATCTCCGTGGCCAAGTTGAGAGAACTCCTCGGTATATGACAATGGCCCGTAAACAATAAACACCAAAGCGAAAATAAAACAAATGAAAAAATGGACCACCGAAGACTCGAAGGAGCTCTATAACATCACTGGATGGGGCACTTCTTATTTTGGTATCAATGACAAGGGTGACGTCTATGTCACACCTTGTAAGGACAATACACAGATAGACCTCCGCGACATCATGGACGAGCTGGCCCTGCGCGACGTGTCGGCACCTGTGTTGCTGCGCTTCCCCGACATTCTTGACAACCGTATCGAGAAGACCAGCAGCTGCTTTAAAAAAGCGGCCGAGGAGTATCATTATAAGGGAGAGAACTTTATCATCTATCCCATCAAGGTCAACCAGATGCAGCCTGTGGTCCAGGAAATCATCGGCCACGGACGCAAGTTTAATCTCGGTCTTGAAGCTGGATCCAAACCCGAACTGCACGCGGTCATTGCCGTTCAGTGTCAGAGCGACTCGCTCATCATCTGCAATGGCTACAAGGACCAGAACTATATTGAGCTGGCCCTGCTGGCCCAAAAGATGGGCAAACGCATCTTTATTGTCATTGAGAAACTCAACGAATTGGAAATCATTGCCCGTGAGGCCAAGAAGCTCAATGTCAAGCCTAATCTCGGCATCCGTATCAAGCTCGCCTCATCCGGAAGCGGCAAATGGGAGGAGAGTGGGGGCGACGCCAGCAAGTTTGGACTTACCAGTGGCGAACTGCTTGACGCCCTCGAACTGCTCGACAAGAAGGGCATGCGCGACTGCTTGCGGCTTATCCACTTCCATATCGGTAGCCAGATTACCAAGATACGCCGTATACAGACAGCCCTGCGCGAGGCCTCTCAGTTCTATATCCAACTCCACCGTATGGGTTACAATATTGACTTTGTAGACTGTGGCGGCGGTCTCGGCGTCGATTATGACGGTACGCGCTCGTCCAGTTCGGAGAGCTCGGTCAATTATTCCATCCAGGAATATGTCAACGACTGCATCTATACCTTTGTCGAGGCGTCGGACAAGAACAACCTGCCCCATCCCAATATCATCACCGAGAGCGGACGCTCGCTTACAGCCCACCACTCTGTGCTTGTCATGGACGTGCTCGAGACGGCCTCACTGCCCGAGATGCCCGAGGAGTTTGAGCCCGAGCCCGACAGTCACCAACTGGTGAAAGACCTCTACGAGATATGGGACAACCTCAATCCGCGCACCATGCTTGAGGACTGGCATGATGCCGAGCAGATACGCGAGGAGGCGCTTGAACTGTTCAGCCACGGCATCCTCGACCTGAAGAACCGTGCCGAGATAGAGAAAATGTACTGGAGCGTATGCCATGAAATCAACATCCTGTCCAAGCACCTCAAGCACACCCCAGAGGAACTGATGAGTCTTGACAAACTGCTTGCCGACAAGTATTTCTGCAACTTCTCGCTCTTCCAGTCGCTGCCTGACTCCTGGGCTATCGACCAGCTCTTCCCGATTATGCCCCTGCAGCGGCTCGACGAGCGGCCTACCCGCAGTGCCACCATCCAGGATATCACCTGCGACAGCGACGGAAAGATAGCCAACTTTGTGACCAACCGCAACAACTCGCATATCTTGCCTGTGCATACCTTGAAGAAGAACGAGCCTTACTATCTCGGCGTGTTCCTTGTGGGCGCCTATCAGGAGATACTGGGTGATATGCACAACCTCTTCGGTGACACCACGGCCGTACACATCAGTGTGAAGGACGGCAAGTACAGTATCGACCAGGTGTTCGACGGCGAGACCGTGGCCGAGGTGCTCGACTATGTACAGTATAATCCCAAGAAGCTGGTGCGCCAGTTGGAGATATGGGTGACCAAGAGTGTGAAGGACGGCAAGATTACCCTCGAGGAGGGTAAGGAATTTCTCTCCAACTACCGCTCGGGACTCTATGGATACACTTATTTGGAATAATATTTTTTAGGATAAACACAGTGGCAAGGAGTGGTGGAGGGCAACTTGTCTTCCACCATTTTCTTGATAACTGAAAAACAATCGTGCAAACAATGAAAGAAAAAGTGACAGTAGTGAAAGTGGGAGGGGCCGTGGTAGAGGATGAGGCCCAGCTCTCCCGATTGCTGAAGGACTTCAGCGGTATACAGGGGCGTAAGGTCCTGGTACACGGCGGAGGTCGGCGGGCCACTCAGGTGGCTGCCCAACTCGGCATCGAGACCCAGATGGTCAACGGTCGGCGTATCACCGACGAGCACATGCTCAGCGTGGTGACCATGGTTTATGGCGGACTGGTCAACAAGAGTCTTGTGGCCCGGTTGCAGGCCAATGGAGTCAATGCCCTTGGACTCACAGGAGCCGACATGGATGTTATCCGCTCCCACAAGCGTCCGCTCAAGGATGGCGTTGACTTCGGATTCGTGGGCGATGTAGACCGGGTGGACGGCGAGTCACTCCAGGCTGTGATAGAGCGTGGCGTCACGCCCGTGCTGGCTCCTCTGACACACGACGGTCAAGGGCACATCCTCAATACCAATGCTGACACGATTGCCTCGGAGACCGCCAAGGCACTGGCCTCGTTTTACGATGTGACCCTGATTTACTGCTTTGAGAAGCGTGGCGTGCTGGCCGACCCAGCCGATGACGACAGTGTCATCCCCACCATCACCCGGCAAGATTTTGACCGCTATGTGGCCGACGGCACAGTGGCGGGCGGCATGATACCCAAGCTCGAAAACGCTCTGGCGGCTGTGGATGCAGGCGTGGACAAGGTCATCATTACCCAGGCCACTGCCATCGACGGTACGCAGGGTACTGTGATTAGACGTTGATAAAACGTTGGGTGTCATCTGCTTAGGACTTGTATATTGCTTTGTATATTGCGTTTTTTGTGGGGGTGACAGATTTCCCCTATCTTTGCATCAACAAGACGCAAGTCAAGTGAAAAAAGAATAGAATGTAGAAACTTAAAAAAATGATTATTATGATGAAGAGAATGAAATTTTTGGCCATGGCCATGACAGCGCTTCTGTGTGTAACCGGTTTTACGGCTTGTGGCGATGACAATGACGACCCCGGTATACCGACTCCGCAACCCTCGGCTCCTCTGACAGCCATGACGGTCAAGTCTCACCTTGTCTTTGGAGAAGAGCTTCTGAAGTATGCCCAAGTGACATTGGTGAACGTGACAACTGGTGACTCAACGGTGCTCAAGGCATCCGACTTTAAGCCAGTCAAGGTTGCTGACATCAAGTCCCAATATTTGATGGCTACTGACGCTCAAATCCGTTCGTTGCTTGAACAATTGTACAGAAGCATGGGGCTTTTCTCCGAAAAGGAAAAGGACAGCGTGTTCTATGACTACACGTTTACTACTACACTATCCAGTTTCCCGGCAGAGCAGAAGTATAAGTTGACTTTCTCCAGTCTTGGCAATCTGGCGAGTCTTCCTGACACAGCCAAACTGACCCCTTTCTGCCAAGCTTATCCAGAGGTGGTCTTGACAGGTACTCCGACGGGGATGTCGGCCCAAAGCGTGTCTACGCAATATAACAGCATTGCTGTTGCCAAATGGAATGATTTCTTGAAGTTCCTGAGCGGTAAGAACTCCATCACAATAACATGCAATGCCGACAAGTATGTGTATTTAAGCTATTAAAAATACCGGATTTCCCGGGATATCCGCCATTCAGCCAGTAGAGGCATAGAATCTTTGGGTTCTTAGTCTGCTGGCTGAATGGCGGACTTTTTGTATCCCGTTATGTCCTCGATGGCAACAACAGGCGGGAGGCAGAACTTCCAAACAAATCAAGAGAAGGTGGCCTACAGAAAGAAAAATCGAAAAAAATCTCTTTCTTGTGTAACATTCCCGCACCCTGTTCGTCATACATATAGACGAGGATGAAAAATATCAGTTTCCGGAACGACATCTTGCCGTTGAAGAATGAGCTTTACCGGCTGGCGCTCCGCATTACGCTCAATAGTGCGGAGGCGGAAGACGTTGTGCAGGAAACGATGATTAAGGTATGGAACCGGCGTGACGACTGGGCGACGATAGACTCCATCGAGGCCTTTTGCCTGACAGTGTGCCGCAACCTGTCGCTCGACAAAACCCGCAAGATGACCAACCAGAGCGAGAGCCTGGACGACCAGCCTGGCGGTGGCGAGGCACCCGACCATTCCTATGCCTCCAACCCCGAAGAGCAAGCCGTGCAGCGCGACCGTGTTCAGGTGGTGCGCCAGCTGATAGACCGGCTGCCCGAGAAGCAACGCAGCGTCATGCAGCTGCGCGACTTTGAAGGCAAGAGCTACAAGGAGATAGCCACCATCCTCAGCATCAGTGAGGAACAGGTGAAGGTAAACCTCTTCAGGGCCCGTCAAACCATCAAGAAGAAATACGTAGAAACAGAGAATTATGGACTATAAGTACATTGAACAGTTATTGGAGCGCTATTGGCAGTGTCAGACCACTGTCGAGGAGGAGGCCATTCTGAGATCCTTCTTCAGCCAAGAGAACGTTCCGGCCGCTCTTCAGAAGTATCGTCCGCTGTTTGCCTGTCAGCAGCAAGACGTGAAAGAGCAGAAACTGGGCGACGACTTCGACGCCAGGATTCTGTCTATGATAGAAGAGCCCGTCACCGTCAAGGCCCGCACCGTCACGATGTGGAGCCGGTTTACCCCGCTCTTCAAGGCCGCTGCGGTGGTGGCCATCGTCATCACGCTCGGCAATGCCGCCCAGTTCTCCATGACCGACAAGAGCGCTGATGACGACATCAACTATGCTTCCTACAAGGACACGTACAAGGATCCTGCGGCGGCATATAACAAAGTGGAAGATGCGCTCGAACTGGTGTCGGAAGGCATCAGCAAGGCTCAGGCATACGATTCGGCCAAAGCCGTGGCGCCTGCCGTTTTGCGTGACTCCATGACCCACAAGTAAGCCACATCATGATGACAAGACGCATACTCTGTTGTATGGTGGCACTGCTGGCCACTTTGGGCGTGATGGCCCAGCGTGGCCAGGATTTCGCCTCCCGCTTCATGCAGCAATGCAAGGGCGACACCGCAGTACACTGTGTGACGGTGAGTCCGAAGATGATGGAGCAGCTCACCCGTCAGCCCGGTGCCGGCCGTAATGAGCATATCGCCCAGGCTATCGAGAAGTTGAAGAGCGCCCGTATCATCACAGCCAGTGTTCATGGTGAGGGGTATTACCAGATGGCAGAGAGTCTGCTGAAGAAAAATGCCCAGCGGTTTCGTCACGACAGAAGCTACCGCAGCGACCAAGCTTACGGTGTGTTCTACAGTCGCAAGGGCCGTGGCGGTGAAACCGTGGAGCTCATCATGCTCCATGCCGACACCAAGGCTCGCAGTGTGGTGATTATCAACCTTACCGGTGACATCGACCAGGAGTTTATCAACTGCCTGACCCGTCATATGGGTGGCCGAACGGCTCGACTCTGACAAGAAAAAAGATATATTTCTATGCTTTCTCTATAATAAAATCATTTTCATTAAAACAATTAAAGACTGAAACTGTGAAGTTTCAATTCTCTCAAATTTTTCATAACATACTAACGTTGATTGGGGGGTGTGTCCAATAGGGCACACCCCTTTTTCGTGCTGTCTTTCGTTACAGCAAAGCCTTGATGGCCTCGTCAAGATTCTTCACCTGTGACGAACGGCTCACGAGGTTGTTGTCGCGGTCGATGAGGAAGTATTCAGGCAGGCTGGTCACATTGTATACCGTCAACCGCTGCGAGTTAATCCCGCTTTCATCGCGCACACAGATCCAAGGCAACGAGGCAGTCTGCTGCTTCCAGAAATGCTCGTCGGCATCGAGTGCCACCTGGTATATCTCAAAGCCCTGTGCATGATACTTGTTGTAGAGCTCGCGGAGCATGAGAATACGTCGGGGGCTTTCCTTGGTGCCAAACACATGGAAGTCGAGCATCACCACCTTCCCCTTCAGTCCCGAGAGGCTGCGCATCTGTCCCTTGTTGTCCTGCAGGCTGATGTCTATCAGTCCTGCCGTTGTGATTTTTTTCTCGTCAATCTGGGCTTCCTGCTGTTCGGCATCCACAATACGTTCGTTTTTCATGCCTGTCAAGGCGATGTTATGCAGATTCTCTCCCCTCACGGATCCCGGATAGAAAGTGTCCCAACTGGTGGCCACAGCGGCAAACACCCGGATGTCGTCCCGGTTGTTGCGCGGATTGAATATCAAGTAGTTGCCCAGTGTTTGAAACAAGGCAAAGTAAGACGATGCAGCCTTGGGGTCCTTGAAGATATAGTCGTTCTTGACCTTGCTCTTATAGGCGTCAACCATTTTCAGTATGCTGTCGCTGACTATTTGGCTGTTTAAGCCTGGATTATTCTGCAATGCGATGGCCTTGTTCTGCAGGTCCATCTGCATGAAAGCCAGTTGGCGGATACGCTCACATTCGGCCGAACCCTCCACGGTGTAGTGGTCCGCCATGTCGGGCATTTGCGCCTTGACGGTCACTGTCTCGGTAGAGTCAATGGCCAGATTGATGATTTGCGCTCCGATACGCAGTCGGTAAAACTCCGGTGCCTCGGTTTGCTTGGCGCTGAAGGAAAAGTCTCCGTCGTCGTCCAGTCTCACCGAGTCGATGGCCACAGGTCCCTCCAGCCCGATGCTTTCCAAATAGAGCAGAGAGTCCTTGGCGTTCTCCACCTGCCCCTCTATTTTAAATTTCTTCTCACCGCATGAGGCGAGTCCCAGGGCGACCATCATGGCGGCCGCCACCTTCCATAGGTGTTTCATCTTGATGTGCGATATATGGTTATGTGGTTGCAAAGGTAGTAAATATTTTCGCTCTCCAAATCATAAAAAAAAAGAATAAAACCACATTTCTTTGCTGAATATTAGATTATTTGGCTGATAATCACTATATTTGCTGAGATTTTTATAGATGTAACAAAAACAATAAGTTTTTAAGAGACAATTTTTAGATGAACGTAATTACGAAAACAGTCTCATTGCCCGATGGCAGAACCATCAGCATTGAGACCGGGAAAGTGGCAAAACAGTGCGACGGCTCCTGTGTGCTCCGTATGGGCAACACCGTTCTTTTAGCCACCGTTTGTGCCGCAAAAGATGCAGTTCCCGGAACAGATTTTATGCCTTTGCAGGTAGATTACAGAGAACAGTATGCCGCCGCAGGTCGTTTCCCCGGCGGATTCACCAAGCGCGAAGGCAAGGCCAGTGACAACGAAATCCTTACCTCACGTCTTGTGGACCGTGTTCTCCGTCCGCTTTTCCCCTCAAACTTCCACGCTGAAGTTTATGTCAATGTGATGCTCCTCTCTGCCGACGGTGTAGACCAGCCCGATGCCCTTGCAGGCTTCGCAGCCTCTGCAGCCCTGGCATGTTCAGATATTCCCTTCGAGTGCCCCATCTCTGAGGTGCGCGTAGCCCGTGTGAACGGTGAGTATGTTATCGATCCTACCTTCGATCAGATGGCCGAGGCCGACATGGATATCATGGTGGGCGCTTCTGCTGAGAACATCATGATGGTGGAAGGCGAGATGAAGGAAGTGTCCGAGCAGGACATGATTGGCGCCCTCAAGGCTGCCATGGCCGCCATCAAGCCCATGTGCGAGCTGCAGGCCGAGCTCTCCAAGGAGCTTGGCAAGGACGTGAAGCGTGAGTATGACCACGAGGTGAACGACGAGGACCTGCGCAAGCAGATGAACGACGAGCTCTACCAGAAGGCCTACGACGTGACCAAGCAGGCACTGCCCAAGCAGGAGCGTCAGGACGCTTTCGACAAGATACTGGAAGACTTCAAGGAGGCTTATAACGCTGCCCACACCGACCTTTCGGACGACGACCTTGAAGAGAAGGCCGCTATGATGGACCGTTACTACCACGACGTGATGCGTGACGCCATGCGCCGCTGCATCCTTGACGAGGGTATTCGTCTCGACGGCCGCAAGACCGACGAGATTCGTCCTATCTGGTGTGAGGTGAGCCCGCTGCCCATGCCTCACGGAAGCTCTATCTTCACCCGTGGTGAGACCCAGTCGCTCACCACATGTACCCTTGGTACCAAGCTTGACGAGAAAATGGTGGACGACGTGCTCGACAAGAGCTATATGCGCTTCCTCCTTCATTATAACTTCCCTCCCTTCTGTACTGGTGAGGCCAAGGCACAGCGTGGCGTAGGTCGCCGCGAGATTGGCCACGGCCACTTGGCATGGCGCGCCCTCAAGGGGCAGATACCTGCCGATTATCCTTACACCGTGCGCTTGGTAAGCCAGATTTTGGAGTCAAACGGTTCCTCATCCATGGCTACCGTATGTGCCGGCACATTGGCCCTGATGGATGCGGGCGTTCCGATGAAGAAGCCCGTGAGCGGTATCGCCATGGGTCTTATCAAGAATCCCGGAGAGGAGAAATATGCCGTGCTGAGCGACATCCTCGGTGATGAGGACCACTTGGGCGACATGGACTTTAAGACCACTGGTACCAAGGACGGCTTGACAGCCACCCAGATGGATATCAAGTGTGACGGTCTGAGCTTCGAGATTCTCGAAAAGGCACTCATGCAGGCCAAGGCCGGACGTGAGCACATCCTCAAGTGTCTCACCGATACCATCGCCGAGCCTCGTGCCGAGTTGAAGCCTCAGGTGCCCCGCATCGTCCAGATCGAGATACCCAAGGAGTTCATCGGTGCTGTGATTGGCCCTGGTGGCAAGATTATCCAGCAGATGCAGGAAGACACAGGCGCCACCATCACCATCGATGAGGCCGACGGTGTAGGCAAGGTGCAGGTGAGCGGTCCTAACAAGGACAGCATCGACGCTGCCTTGGCTAAAATCAAGGCTATTGTGGCCATCCCTGAGGTGGGCGAGGTCTATGAGGGTACCGTGCGCAGCATCATGCCTTACGGATGTTTTGTGGAGATTCTGCCTGGCAAGGACGGTCTGCTCCACATCAGTGAGATTGACTGGAAGCGTCTGGAGACAGTGGAGGAAGCTGGCATTCATGAGGGTGACAAGATTAAGGTGAAACTCCTCGAGATTGACCCGAAGACAGGCAAGTACAAGCTCTCTCACCGAGTGCTCATCGACAAGCCCGCCGACTATGTGGAGCGTCCTGCCCGCCGTGAGCGTGGCGAGCGCCGTACCCGCCCTGAGCGCGGTGAACGTCGTCCCCGTCCCGAGCGTGGCGAGCGTCGCCAGAATGAGGAGAATCATGAGAACCACGAGCCGAAGGATTTCGACGACTCGCTTGACCACATGGGATTCTAATCCTTCCGAATCAAATCAATACGGACGTCCTGACAGCAGGGCGTAATGAAAATAAAAGGAGGGTATGTCCAAGGTGAAATGACCTTTGGGCATACCCTCCCTTTTTTATGGCGAATATTAGAGCCATTTATATTCTCAGTGTAGTGCAGGTGGCAAGTGTCATAAAAAAACTTAAAGCTCTTTATTAAAGTGTACAGTATACACATATATTGCCTATCTTTGCCAGTACAATCCTAAACATAAATAGATATATTGATTAACTACCAAGGACAATGAAAAAAACGCTTACCGCAATTCTGCTCTCGGCACTGGTCCTTACCGGACAGGCAGCCAAGAAAACAGTGGCACACGCCGGTTATCCCATTACCCAGGTGCCGTTTACCTCAGTGAAGATTTCTCAGAACACTTTTTGGGGACAGCGTATCAAAGCCGCCCGTGAGGTGACCATCCCATTGGCTTTCAGCAAGTGTAAGAGCGAGGGCCGTTACGAGAACTTTGTCAAGGCCGCCCATCCCTCTGACAAATATGATGTCAGCAAATTCATGGGCTACTCTTTCGACGATACGGATGTATACAAGACCATTGAGGGAGCCAGCTACGTGCTCCAGAGCTATCCGGACAAGAAGCTCAAACAGTATATCGACTCCGTGCTCGACATTGTAGGAGCTGCCCAGGAACCCGACGGCTATCTCTACACTGCCCGTACTATCAATCCCCAAAAACCTCACGGATGGGCTGGTAGTAAGCGTTGGGAAAAAGAGGAAGAGTTGAGCCATGAACTCTACAACTTGGGCCATATGGTTGATGCCGCCTGTGCACACTATCAGGCCACTGGTTCCACCAAGTTCTTGAATATCGCCCGCCGCTATGCCGACTGTGTTGTGCGCGAGGTAGGTCCCGGCAAGGACCAGGCCACAGTGGTTCCTGGTCATCAGATAGCCGAGATGGCCCTGGCTCGCCTGTATGTGCTTACCGGTGAGAAAAAATATCTTGATGAGGCCAAGTACCTGTTGGATTACCGTGGCAAGACGGCTCATAAGAATGCCTACAGCCAGAGCCACCAGCCCGTGGTAGACCAGAAGGAGGCAGTGGGACATGCTGTACGCGCAGGCTATATGTATGCCGGTATGGCTGATGTGGCCGCCCTCACCGGCGACTCTGCTTACATCAAGGCTATTGATGCCATCTGGAACAATATCGTGTCGAAGAAATACTATCTCACAGGCGGTGTCGGTGCCCGACATGCCGGTGAGGCGTTTGGCGCCAACTACGAGCTGCCCAATCTTACGGCTTATAACGAGACCTGTGCCGCCATTTCCATGGTCTATCTTGGCCAGCGTATGTTCTTGCTTCATGGCGACTCCAAGTATATCGACTTCTTGGAGCGCACTTTGTATAATGGTGTCATCAGCGGCATGAGCATCGACGGAGGCCGATTCTTCTATCCCAATCCCTTGGCCTGTGACGGCAAATATCGCTTCAATGCCGACAACTCCATTGAGCGTCAGCCCTGGTTTGGCTGTGCCTGTTGCCCCAGCAACCTGTGCCGCTTCATTCCTTCCGTGCCGGGCTATGTGTATGCCGTGAAAGACCGTCAACTCTATGTCAACCTCTTTGTAGGCAATACCTCCACGGTCAATGTCGCTGGCAAGACAGTGACTTTGGAACAAACCACCCAGTATCCCTGGGACGGTGATATCAGCATCAAAGTATTGGCCACTAAGCAGAAAGACTTTCAGATGATGGTCCGTATCCCCGGTTGGGTACGTGGCGAGGTGGTGCCGAGCGATCTCTATACGTTCAATGACGGCAAGCAAACGGGATATACCGTGACTGTCAACGGACAGAAGGTAGACGGCCAGCTCCAGAAGGGCTATATGGCCATCAACCGACAGTGGAAGAAGGGCGACGTGGTGCGCGTACATTTCGATATGGAGCCTCGCACGGTGGTGGCCAACAGTCAGGTGAAGGACGACCAGGGTCGTATGGCCGTGGAGCGTGGTCCGCTGGTGTATTGTGCTGAGTGGAAGGATAATCAGAATATGGATATCTTCCGTTTTGTATGGAACAAGAATCCAAAGTTTGACGTGGTCAACTGTCCCGGTGTCGTGGGCGGTATCCGTGAACTGACTACTACTGGTCAGGCTCTTTCTCAGGATAAAGAGGGACGTGTCAGCGTGAAGGACGTTCGTCTCACTCTCATTCCCTATTATGCCTGGAACCATCGCGGCGTAGGCAAGATGGAAGTATGGCTGAAGAAGGATTTGTAAGTAGGTGTTCAAAATAAATTTAAATACCTACTTAAAATCAATAATACGACAAGATAAAGAAAGACGGGTGTGTAGAGAGGAAAATCTCTACACACCCGTCTTCCTTTTGGTTTCAGGAAAAATGCCCGTCAGTTATTTCTTCCATACCTTCATCGCTTTCCGGCTACCGTCGCCAGCCCTTTGGCAAATGATGTAGATGCCTCGTTCGGAAGGATGTTCCACCTTTTGTCCTTGCAGGTTGTAAAACGTCTCGGTGGCCGACGGCTGGTTGCCGCGGATGTCGGCAGAGGTTGGCGTGATGCCAGTGGCAGCGTTGGCAGCTGCTTCTCGTATGCCGGCATGGATGCCGTAGTAAGCCTCTTTCGGATTGAGGTTGGCGTCATAGAGTAGGGGATTGCGGTTGTTGCGCCAGGTCATGTTGTCGGCCAGTCCCCAAATCATCAGTTCGTTGCAGTTGTCGGCTTCCATGGCCGTCTTGGCGATGTTGTAGAAGTCCTTGGCCTGTTGCTGTCGGTTGGCTTCGGTGTCGTCCATGCCGAGGTCCAGCTCGGTGATGATGCAGCGCAGTCCGATGGCTTTAAAGCGGTCAAGCGTGGCCTTCAGCCGGTCGATGTCCACCTTGCCCACGTCGAGATGACATTGCAGTCCAACGCCGTGGATGGGCACGCCCTTCTCTTTCAAGTATTTGGCCAGGTTGTAGAAAGCCTCAGCCTTGGCCTGTCCCTGAAATTCCACGCCATAGTCGTTCAGAATCAGTTGGGCGTCAGGGTCGGCCTCATGAGCCCGCCGGAACGCCTTCTCTATATAGTCGTTGCCGGCAAAGCTCCATATGGAAGCCGAGCGAAGCTTGAAGGCTGTGGGGTTGGTCCGCACGACAGACTGGTCGTCGTCGAGCACCTCGTTACATACATCCCATTCGGCCACTTTGCCTTTCCAATGTTCCACCACGTTGTCAATATGGTTGTTCATGATGGCTGTCAGCTCGTCGGCCGTGAAATTCTTGTCATTCTTTTTGCCGTCAGCACTCAGCCATGACGGAACCTGGGAGTGCCATACCAAGGCATGGCCTCTCACCCTCATGTTGTGTCTTTGGGCAAAGTCTATCAGGCGGTCACCGTTATAATAGTTGAAGTTGCCTTGAGACGGTTCGGTGGCGTCAAACTTCATCTCATTCTCGCATACAACCATATTAAATTCCTTGTCCAGCAGTTGAGTCTTGGCGTCGCTTTCGTCGTCCACGTTGACCTTGCCGTCATAGAGTGAAACACAACTTCCCACAAACTTGTTGGCTTTTTCTGCGTACGTCCTCAGCGGTGTGGCATCCTGTTTTTCTTTGTCGATGTCTATTGTGGTGTCATCTTTTTTTTGGTCACCGCCATCCTCGTCATCAGTCCATTCCCCCTGTCCGCCATATTCCAGAGAGGTCACGGTGGCTACCAAGGCATATCCTCCGTCGGCAGTCTGTCGTTCTTCCGTCTTCCAGGTATATTGTTTCGGGTAACGAATGTCGAAGTTGCATCCTTCATCCTTGTTGCTGGCGGTGATGAGTGTCAGCTCGTCACCCGCTTGTAGGGTGGGGTTGCTGGTCAGCTCAATGTAGAGGCGGGGCTTCTCGTCTGATACGGTGAAATCCTCCATCCGGTTGTCGAGGGCGAGTAAACCACCCACGGTCAGTTGGTCGTGGTGGTCGCGGTCGGTCACCTCCATCCTGATTTTCGCTTTCGGGTGGAGCGTCAATCCGGGCTGTGCGCTTCCTGTAAAGTCCTTGATGGTGAGTGTGCCTATGCCACCGTCACCCGGTGCTACGGTGCCATACACATCCGTTGTGGTTCCGACGCTGCCGATACCGCCCAAGATACCCTTGGTCATGACATATACGCCAGCCTCAGAGGCGTTGTTGGCCAGGTGGCCTATGCCACCCGTCAGTTTCTCCTGTTCGGTCTTTTCCAAATCATTGTTTACCATGACGGCCCCGTTGAGGATACGCAGTCCGCCAGTGACGAGATTATTGTTGGCTGTGATGCGGTAGGTACCTGTACCCTCCTTGACGAGTCCCACCTTGACGTTCAGGTTTGTGCCGCCCATGGGCATGATGCGTCCGGCCAGGTTGGCGTCTTGGTTATCTCCGCCCACCATATAGAAAGCGTCATTGCCAGTTTTGTCCTTGATGTATCCGCTCAGGACACTGCCAGATTCTGTTTCGAGATGTCCTATCCGCAGTCCGCGCTTGCCCGACTCGCTGGCCAGTGTGGCACCATTGTGCAAGATGAGGCTGGTATGGCTGAAGCAGGGGTTGATGTTGCCGTCGGCAGCGTTTTGGGCGGCGTTGTCGGGTGCGAAAGTCTTGCCCGACATCCATACCAGCCCATAGAATCCGGCGCTTGCCTCTACCTCTTGATAAGGATAGATATGGAGTGTGCCGCTGAAGGCGTTCCAGTCAGGGTGATAGTTTTTGGCGTTTTTGTCATTGCTGCCCAAATAGGTGCGCTCACCTCCGGCGTAGAGGTTGAGTATGCCTTTCCCCTCCACCTTGCCGTTGAAATAGGTATAGCGCGAGGTGCGTATGTCGAGTGTCTTTCCTTCCGGGATAAGAATAGGCGTGTTCCACACCTTGTAACTGCTCGATGTGTTTTTCTCGCAGATATCTATCAGCCTGTTGTCATCGTCGGCCACGAAATAATCGTCATACGTGCCCTTGAGACGGATGTTGTCCACATAATATTCCGAGTTGTTGTGATGGATACCGATGTGCAGATTGGTCTCGTTGTCGGCCGCCGTCGTTACGGGGCTGAGTGGATATTCCTTTTTGACCCATGTGGCTTTGTCGCCCTGATAAGGATATTTCTCATCCTGGTAGAGCTTGTCTTTGCCCAGATAAGCATGAAACTGCTTGTAGTCATCAGCGTCAGTGGCCGGTCGGTATAGGTCGAAGGTGATGCTGTTCTTTTGGTCGGTGAGCAGGTGTCCGGCCAAGGCTTGTGGCAAGTTGAGTGTGAAGAAGGTACCCCATCGCTTGACTGTCACGTGCAGCACCTTGTTGGCTGGATTGGTAGGGTCGGCCACCACTTCGGCTTCGGCTTCAGCCGGGTCGGTGATATTGCCAGTGTCCACATTCCACATGGTAAACTTCTGTCCGATTTCGCAATCCTCGAAATCGAAGGTCTGTGCTTGTCCGCAGACAGGCGCAAGTGACAGGCAAAGGGTTATTCCCCATGCGCGCCACGGATTTCTTTTTAGATACGTCATGTTTTGTTTTTAAGATAGTTGTTAATAGAATATTTGGTGCTGCAAAGATAATACAAATGCATGACATGACAAACGCATGGATGCATTTTTTCCATCCATGACATTCTTTTCCGTTTCCTCAAAGGCATATTTTGTGCTGCGAGATGTGCGGCCTATGATTTCAGTAAGGCTTCAACCTCTTCTATGCTTTTGTTCATGCTCCGCGCGATGATTTCTAAGGGGACGCCATTGCCTTGCATGACTTGAGCCATCGTCTTGATTTGCGAATCTTTCTCTGACAAGAGAGACTGCTGTTCGGAGAGCTTGGACTGCTGTTCGGAGAGCTTGGACTGCTGTTCGGAGAGCTTGGACTGCTGTTCGGAGAGCTTGGATTGCTGTTCGGAGAGCTTGGATTGCTGTTCGGAGAGCTTTTTGTTCAGTCTCATCACCTGTGTGTCCCGTGCCTCAATGACAGAATAAAATTCGTCTTCATCATTCATTTCCTGGCGCACTTCTGCGCTCATGGTGGCAAGGCTGAGTCGGTGGACAATGCGCATCATTTCAGGGTCACTCTCATACATGTCTTCCTCGAGGTTGATAATCTGTTGACTTTTTGAGGTTCTTTTTTTCTGGTCAAACACACTGAGCACCTTGTCCAGCCGGTTGTTTATCTTTCCGTGAAGCAAGGGTATTTGCACAATGATACTGTCATGGATAAGGCTATGAATGAAGGGGTCTTTGTCGCCATTGGCCACCTCATGTCCGTCGTAGTCCAAGGCTCTGTGCCCCACATAAACCACGGGTGCGTCAATATCCCCGATGCGGTGGCCCAGCAAATAGATGGCTATCATTGGCAAGGCATATCCCTCGTTTTCTCCCTCTTTCACCATGTTTTCTTCCGCATTGTATTGGGCGGCCAGGTAACGGCGGAAGCGGAGGGTCTCTGTGTCAAGCCATGTTTTCTGCAATTCTATCAATACCAGTCGTGTTGTGCCGTCGTCTTCCTTTATCCTTGCGGCAAAGTCGATTCTGAACATGGAAAGGTTGTCGCGGGTGATGTTGGGATGTTCATGACGGCGCATCTCCACGCTCTCTACCTCTTTTTTCAGCAAGGCGGAGAGCACGGTCTTGGCTATGCGTTCATCTTCCATGAGAAACTTGAACACGGAGTCGTATATTGGGTTCGCTACAGATATTTTCATGCGTTCGTTCTTTTTGTTTGCAAAGTTAAATAAAAAACGTTATGATGTTATTGTCTTAGGCATATAAATTGGGCTCATTCTGCAAAGTGTAGATGTTTGTCATGGGGCGTGCGTGAAGAATGGGCAAAAACCGCCCCGTTTAGCATGGTTTCTTGCCTACCTTAGAGCCGGTCACCAAGATGACCGGCTCTAAAACTGACCATTTGTAGGGCTAATGTGCCCCATATACATGATTACTTGACAAGCTCCATTTCCTGAGATGCGAGAATCCAGAAAAGAATATCGAGCTGTACGGTTGAGGAACAAGCGTTGCGATATAAAGATATTTCATATCCATTCAAAGCTTCTTTCAGAGCGACTGAAACGGCTGGAATGAGAAAATTGCCTGATTACGAAGAGAAAGTTGCCAAGTTTCTCCCAGAAATCAGGCAACTTTCTCTTCGTAATCAGGCAACTTCATTTTCTTGACAGAATTGAATGTAATAAAAAATCATCATTAAAAATAATGGATATCCCAAATTGTATTGTGCGGTGAGACACCGCACCCACTACATTGCTCAACCGTACAGGTCGAAGAATATTTCTGGTGTATATCATATTCACACACTTTTGCAGGTAACCATGAAGTTTGAGAATATTGGGCGCAAATCCGTTGCTCCCAATAGAGTGCAACGTTGAAACGTATAAAAACAATAAAGCCTCGCAAGTTTTTGACTTGCAAGGCTTTGAATATTGCGCTTCAAGATGGGCTTGAACCAACGACCCCCTGATTAACAGTCAGGTGCTC
>CALGHW010000156.1 GCA_937916075.1 uncultured Prevotella sp. | reverse complement strand
TAAATGCTTACATTTGCATGCTGAAAATGTATAAAGACGAAAAACTATGGAATACAAAGAGACTGAGATAAAAGGCGTTTTTGTCATTGAGCCCCGTGTGTTCAATGATGCCCGCGGCTATTTTTTTGAGGCATGGAAAAAAGACGAGTTTGAACAGCATGTGGGCAAGGTGAACTTCGTGCAGGACAACGAGTCCAAGTCAAGCTATGGCGTGTTGCGCGGTCTTCACTACCAGAAGGGCGAGTGGTCGCAGGCCAAGCTGGTGCGTGTCATCAAGGGTCGGGTGCTCGACGTGGCTGTCGACTTGCGCAAGAGCAGCCCCACCTTCGGAAAGCATGTGATGGTGGAGTTGAGCGATGAGAACAAGCGCCAGTTTTTCATTCCCCGTGGCTTTGCCCACGGCTTCCTCGTGTTGAGCGACGAGGCCATCTTCACTTACAAGGTGGACAATGTGTATGCCCCCCAGAGCGAGGCCAGCATCCGCTGGAACGACGAGACCTTGAATATCAATTGGCCCATCGACCCCAAGGACGTGCTCACCAGCGAGAAGGACTTGAAGGGACGCTCGCTCAAGGACGCTGAAGTATTTGAGTAAAGAAAGAAAATCAACGCAGACAAATGAATATCGCAATAGTCGGAACGGGATATGTGGGCCTCGTGTCGGGCACTTGCTTTGCTGATACGGGTGCCGTCGTCACTTGTGTGGACGTGGACGCTGCCAAGATTGAGCGGCTCCAAAAGGGCGACATCCCCATCTATGAGCCTGGACTGGACGAGCTGGTGCTGAAGAATGTGAAGGCCGGCCGTCTGAAGTTTACCACCGACCTGGCTTCGGTGCTCAACGAGCAGGAAATCGTCTTCTCCGCCGTGGGCACGCCGCCCGACGAGGACGGAAGCGCGGACTTGAAGTATGTACTCCAGGTGGCCAAGACCATCGGGGAACACCTCAACCGCTATCTTGTGGTGGTGACCAAGAGCACGGTGCCTGTGGGCACGGCCCGCAAGGTGCGCCATACCATCCAGGCCGAGCTCGACAAGCGCGGTGTGGACATCCGGTTTGATGTGGCCAGCAATCCCGAGTTTCTGAAGGAGGGCAACGCCATCAAGGACTTCATGTCGCCCGACCGTGTGGTGGTCGGTGTGGAGAGTGAGGAGGCCAAGAAGACGCTGACCAAGCTCTATAAGCCATTCTTGCTTAATAATTTCCGGGTTATCTTTATGGATATCCCGTCGGCCGAGATGACCAAGTATGCCGCCAATTCGATGTTGGCCACCCGTATCTCGTTTATGAACGACGTGGCCAACCTGTGTGAGTTGGTGGGAGCCGACGTTAACATGGTGCGGGCAGGCATCGGTGCCGACACCCGTATCGGGCGCAAGTTCCTTTATGCCGGTTGCGGCTATGGCGGCTCTTGTTTCCCCAAGGATGTGAAGGCGCTCATCAAGACGGCCGACGACAACGGCTACTCCATGGAGGTGCTCAAGGCCGTGGAGCGGGTCAACGAGCGGCAGAAGAGCATCCTCTTCGACAAGTTGTGCCGGGCCTTTGGCGGGGAGAGCCTCCAGGGAAAGACCGTTGCCTTGTGGGGACTCTCGTTTAAGCCCGAGACCGACGATATGCGTGAGAGCACGGCACTGGTCATGATAGGGCTGCTGCTCAAGGCTGGCTGCACGGTGCGCGCCTACGACCCTGTGGCCATGGATGAGTGCCGCCGGCGTATCGGCGACAGCGTCACTTATTGTCATGATATGTATGATGCCGTGTTGGGAGCCGACGCCCTGTTGCTGCTTACGGAGTGGAAGGAGTTTCGACTGCCTTCCTGGGGCGTGATAGGCAAGGCCATGAACAGGCCCCTGGTGATTGACGGCCGAAATATATTCGACGCGGAGGAACTTGGTGAAAACGGGTTCGAGTATCATTGTATCGGAAAGTAAAGGCGTCCTCGCGCGGGGACGTAAGAAAAAAGAGAAAACGGACTGAGACTGATAAACAAACGAGACAAATGAACAAGAGTATCTATCTGTTGGGGCTGGCTTTGGCCCTGTCGCTTACAGGCTGCAAAGACAGGCCCAAGGATGCGGCTGGAGTGGCTGAAGACACCGAGGCTGAAGCTATGTTGCAGGGTGTATGGGTGGATAATGATACGGAGGAGGTCACCTTCAAGGTGAAAAACGACACGATATTTTATCCGGACACGACAAGTCTGCCCGCCACATTCAAGATATATGGTGATACGCTTGTGATGGGCTCTTCGGGCAAGTATCCTATCGTGAAGCAGGCTTCCCATCTGTTTTGGTTCAAGAATCAGAATGGCGATGTGGTGAAGCTGGTGAAGAGCGATGACCCGGACGACGCGGCCGTCTTTGTGCATGACAAACCTCACGCGATGGAGATTGTAA
>CALGHW010000155.1 GCA_937916075.1 uncultured Prevotella sp. | reverse complement strand
GTCAAGCTGACCGCTACAGACGGTTATTACACGCTTCAGATGGAGGGACGTGACGGCTACTTGGCTCTCCAGACAGCCGACGGATGGAGTACTTGCTTTGTAACCGACGTGACCGACGAGGCTCTTTTCAGCGTGGAGCCTGTCAAGAAGAACATTGTCAAGTTGAAGTGCAAGAAAAACAAGAAGTATCTGGGAACGGATGACACGGCAGCCGGATCTTATGTGTATTGTGACAAGAACGGGGCCGACCTGCGTCACGAGTGGTGCCTGAGCGACACGCCCGATGACGCGCCCGACTTGAGTCAAGCCTTTATCCTCAACCCGCAGGCCGTGAAGCAGAGTTTCGATGGATGGGGTGTGTCGCTCTGCTGGTGGGCCAATATGTGTGGCAAGTGGAGTGACAAGGCCATCGACCAGATTGTGGACTGGCTTGTCAGTCCCGACCAACTCAATTTCCGTATCTTCCGCTACAATATCGGCGGCGGCGACGACCCCGAGAATCGCCATTGCGACCCGCACCATATGGGTAATGGCAAAGGCCTGCGTGCCGAGATGGAGGGTTTCAAGGACTCCACCGAGGATGTGTATCATTGGGACCGTGACGCGGCCCAGCGAAAGATTATGTTGAAAATCAAGGAGAAACGTCCGGACGCCATCTTCGAGGCATTTAGCAATTCGGCTCCTTATTACATGACATACAGCGGCTGTTGCGCCGGAAACGACAAGGCCGGAAAGGACAATCTAAAGCCGGAATACTACGAGGAGTTTGCCCATTATCTGGTGGATGTGTGCAAGCACTATCAAGAGGAGTATGGCATTGAGTTTCATTCTCTCGATCCCTTCAATGAGCCACAAACCAGCTATTGGGGGCGCAACGGAGGTCAGGAGGGTTGTCATTTCGACATATCCTCACAGGTGGCTTTCCTGAAGGTGCTCAGTCCGATACTCCGTGAGTCAGGGCTGAACACCGTCATCTCGGCCAGTGACGAGACCGACGTGGCCCAGGCGGTGAAGGCTATTCAGGACTATAATGATGCTGGCGTGACAGACCTCGTGGGACAGTTTAACACCCATACTTATTCGGCCAGCAATCTGAGCCGCACCCAGTTTGCCGCCCTGACAGCAGAGGCTGGCAAGCCTCTGTGGATGAGCGAGGTGGGCGGTGGCAGTGGCTCTGGCTATTCTGCCAACTTGAGTCTGGCCCAGAAGCTGATTGACGATATGCATTACCTCCAGCCTCGCGCGTGGATTGACTGGCAGTATATCGAGAACAATGACACCTGGAGCCTGGTGCGTGCCGATTTCGCCAACGAGGCAAGTACCGACCGCGTCAAGGCCTTCTATGTGCGCCAGCAGTTCAGCCGCTTTGTCAAGCCTGGCTATCAGATCCTGGACACCCCCAACGGCCAGAGCCTTGCCGCCCGCAGTGCCGATGGCAAGACCTATGTGGTTGTGGTGCTCAATGCCGGCTCATTGGGCTTTGTCCAAACAGTGGATCTCTCGATGCTCGGTGACGTGAAAATGGCCAATATCAAGGCTTACCGCACTTCGGAGAGTGAGAATGTGGAGGCCGTGGACAATTATTCCGTGGTGGGTCATAAGCTGTACTATCAGCTCCCCGCCCGTAGTGTCACTACTTTTGTCATCTCTGCCACCCCCTCGTCTGCCGTCAGCAACAGCGTTGCTGATGGTGGTTGCTACCTGATATTGCCCCGCATGAACTGCGGCACTGTCATTGACGCCACGACCGGTGATACTGGCGGCCAGGCTTTTATTGGAGCGTATACAGGCGCTTCCTCGCAGCAGTGGATGCTGCATGCTGCCGATGGCGGCTACCGGATGGAGAATGGCGACGGCCTCTGCCTGACGGCCTCGGAGAACTATCTGCTCCAGGCCTTGGGCGAGGGGCAGGAGGGCCAGACGTTTGATATCGTAAGTGTGGATGCGCCCTATTATAAGATAGTGAGACATGGCACATCTTTGGCCTTCGATTTGGAGAGCGAGCAGTATTCAGAAGGCACCCGACTGGGCCTTTGGGAGTATGGCTCATCGGCGACGGCGGTTCATCGGCAATGGTCGTTTATCCGGTTGGCTGACAACGGCCAGACGGGTGTTCGCAGTGCCTTTTCTGCATCAGGAGATAAGTGTCCGTTGCGTGTCACGGTATTGGGCCGTGGCTGTCTGCAGGTGGTGGCTCCTTGTGGGTCGGGCCTCCTGGAGGTCTATACCGTCGGTGGCGAACGGTTGGGCACCTGGCCTGTCGTTTCATCGACGGCTACCGTCAAACTCCTCCCCGGACTCTATGTGCTCAGGTTAAAGGGTGAAGCCGTGTGTGCCGCCCGTAAGGTGTGCGTAAAATAGGAATCAGGTGTTTTTTCCTTGATAAGTAGGTGTTCAAA
>CALGHW010000154.1 GCA_937916075.1 uncultured Prevotella sp. | reverse complement strand
CCCAATACGGCTTTGGGCCATTTTCAACTTTTCAGCCTTGCTCTTGCTGGTCTTGAAGATGCAAGAATAGGGTTTTCCGACATCCTTACCCTTTTGATGGTTGGGGTGCTGGATGAAATGTACCCATTGCAATATTTCACCAACCGCCATACGGACATCCATACGACGTTCTACAGAATCCTTGTTTTCTTGAAACACACATTTCATCTCATTACCATTCAATCTGATAAGATAAAACCAACGTCCATAAAAACGCGAGGCCCAATTTTTCGGAGATATGTCAGTCTTTACACCTTTCGGGTAATCATAGACATTGTCTACCGCCCACCAAGAATCCGTTTTCAATAGAAAATCTTGAGGCTCATACGACAACACAATTTCATAATCTTTTTTTTTCAGTTCTTGGAGAGTCCTCGGGGAAAATTCAATATCGTCTGAGGTTATTATCCTGGGAGACCCGCCTCCTGCGGTCAGGCCTTTTCCATAATCACCAGAATCTCGGACTGCGGCCGAATTGACGGATACTGTCGAGCTGATGGATGTATTTGTTTTCACAGTCTTGCTTGTCCTGCAAGAAACAAACATACTGCTGAACAGGATGATAATTAACACGTATCTCATAAGGTTATATCTCCATTAGATGCTGGGTCAATTTTAAAATTGATGATATATTTTAAATTAGTATACTTATTATATACAACAGAATCGCAAGAATCATCAATATCTCTTATTGTAACTCCACCTCCTATCTGACCTGACTTCAAAATAAAGTAACCATTATTGACTCCTTTATTTCTTCCCCAGACACAATGGAAATAAGTATAAGGTAAATTCGACAAGTCTTCCTTCTGGATATTCACAGCATACCCATCAATCACCCACATATGACCGTCTCTTGTAATGGGGTTCATTCCATAGACAAGCACTGGACCATTACCCTCCTTATTGTTTGTATGACTTTGGTTGGCAGCGACCAATGCAGCACAGACAGATTCTGTACTAAAAAACTTTGACACGTCTGGTCTCAAATAGCCCAACTGTTCAAATGTCCGATAAACATTCTCTACTGAAGCCTCACCCGCATCTTCCGTATATTCAATATCCAACAATTTCTTGACACCTAACCTTCCAAACAAGTAAGCTATGCAGTCATTATTACCATTCTTTTTCATGGAACGCCACAACAACATCCTTCCATCTATATATTTAGGCCAATCAAAGTAAGACATGGCCATGCCACAAGCGACAGCCACACATCCGGCTACAGATTTCTTTCCATCGGGGGTAAAACAATACGTGTTGTAAGGTTCTTTCTGCCCCCACAACCTTGTTCCAGACCATAACAAAGGAGGCACTTGGGCATTCAATATAAAAGCTTTGGTATCTACAACGATTAATTTAGGCTGTTTTGAGGCTGTCAAAGCTATGTCCTCGTTCACTATGTTGAAAAATATGGCCAGGCCTTTGTTGCCGACCGTATCTCTGATATGCAACGAACCGCTGTCTGAAACTGCATAGATAGGACGCAAACGCTTGTCGCTGGAAACCACCGCAAACCCCTTGTCGTCATTATAATTGACTATATAAAGACCTGTGTTCATCCCTGTCAAATATTCACTTCGGGTGAAGGCCGTTGCGTTATACACTAAATCCACACTCTTCACTTGACGCTTTTCTGATGTTCTTGTCTTTGCCGGATGCAGAGATGCATCCAATGACGATACCGCAGAATTGGCTATCGACAAAGCAGAGTCTTCCGACACAAAAAATGGATCATCAGACGATTGGGCTGTTTCTAAGTTTTGCTCAGCATCCGTACAAGCCCCCAAAAGTAATAAAAACAATGGCGCAA
>CALGHW010000153.1 GCA_937916075.1 uncultured Prevotella sp. | reverse complement strand
GTCGGACACAAACACGCCGTGGTCCGTGGCTATCGACGCATCCAGCCACAAGCCGTAGCATACCACGTCGGCGTCAGGCACGGGAGGCAGTTGCTCGGCGGCGCGTATATACACGTCGCCGCTCACGATCATGGTGTGTATAGGGTCGGGGGCCATCTGCATCAGCCGTTCGTAGAGCGGCAGCTGGAGGTCGAGCAGTGTCTGCGACAGGCGTTGCCCGCGCTCCCACCGGAATACGGGGACCGGGGTGAGAATCTTGCCCGACGGGGCATAGGCCGGCAGTCGCCGGCTTTGTCCGCCGGCGTGGAGCAGGATGCGTCGGTCGCTCTTCAGCCAGGAGTCGAAGTCGGTGTCGGGCGCCCAGCACTGATGACAGGCTTCCATCAGCCAGGTAGTGCCGCCGCCGCTGCCCAGTTTGTGGCCCACGGGGTCGTTGGTACAGAAGTACTCACTGCGGGACTTGCCCGTGATATCATGAAAGCACCCCACGAGGTTGGGGGGAAGTGACAATAGTTTCTTCATCTTGTTTTGGTTTAATATTCACCAAAGTTACTATAAAATGAAGACTGCGCAAAATATTGTCGGACAAAAGTGGGGCATGAGGTATATCTTTCCTCTCTTTTCATGGTTAGGAGTGCCTTTTTTAATGCGGAAGAGTCTTGCCCTTGGCCAGTTCGCCAGCCTCTTTTCCTGTGATATGCTCGATGGAAAATTCAATCATCAGCAAGCGGTCGAATCCTTTTTCTATTTCATCCTCCACGGCCTGCTCGTCGGGATTGTAGCGTTTGCCAAGCAAGTGCAAGGTTTCGAGCTTTTGTCTTTCATCGTCAATGATTCGCACGCTCCCAAAGCAAATCACGCTGCGGTAATGTGTGGTGAACGTCTCTGGATGCACCTCATCCTGGGTGATGATACAAAAGGAAGCTTTGTCTGAATGGCGAATGGCATTTATCTTATGGCCGCTGAGGGCTGAATGAAAATACAGCTTGTTGTCGTGGTAGACATAGCTGAGGGGCACACCGTATGGATAGCCCTCCTCATCCACCAAGGAGAGAACGCCCGATGTTGACTGTTGAAGAAGCGCGATTGCTTCTTCCTCTGATAATTGTTGGCGCTTGCGCCGCATTTCTTGATATGGTTCCATGGCTTATATCATGCCGCAACACTATATGTTAATATTCTAATCACCAGAACATTCTTTGGATTTTCCCTATCGGAAGAATCACTGGGCTTAGTGTCGCGAAAATAACCAAGCGAAGCTTCCATAGGCATGGCAAAGGTACAAATTAAATCCGAAACTTCAGCAGCCCACATCTAAAAAGAATAGTGGATGCCCGACGACCAGCCGGCATCCCGCCTGAATCATGACCGATAAGAGCCTGGCTTAGCCTGTTTTCTTGGCTACCTTAGAGCCGGCCACCAAGGTGAGCGGAGTAGGCCACCAAGGTGACCGGCACGGGTCACCAAGGTGAGCGGTA
>CALGHW010000152.1 GCA_937916075.1 uncultured Prevotella sp. | reverse complement strand
TGGTCACTGGCGGTTGCCATTGTCTTGGCTTTGGTCTATCTTTTTGCCGGTCGTATAGGCTTGCGCAAGTGCGGATTCTATGGAAGCACATTATTGGTGGTGCTCTTTATCCTGGCCAATGTCTTCGCTTATCAGCAGCGTCAGGGCCTGCAACACCGCACGGGTGCCATCATCATGTCGGCCTCGGTGGCGGTCAAGAGCACACCGGCTCGCAACGGCACCGACCTGTTTGTGCTCCACGAGGGCACCAAGGTCGAGATAACCGACGGCAGCATGAAAGGTTGGAAGAAGATACGTCTGGCCGACGGCCGGGACGGATGGCTTGAGGTGTCGAGCATGGAGATGATTTAGCATGAATAAAACCAAGAAAACACGTATGGAGAGATGAATTTGGACTCACTTATACAATTAGACAAGGAAATATTGCTGGCCATGAACGGCAGCAACTCGCTGTTCTTAGACGGACTGGCCACGACGCTCACGGCGGCGTCTACATGGATACCGCTGTATGTCGCCTTGTTTTATCTGGTTATCAAGAATAATGAGACGGTCAAGCAGATACTGATTGTCGTAGGATGTGCGGCCGCTTGTGTAATCTTGGCCGGAACGGTGGATGACTCGATTGTGAAGCCGATGGTGTCCCGGTGGCGTCCCACCCATGACCCCCAGATTGGTATGCTGGTGGATGTGGTCAATGGGTATCGGGGCGGAAAATACGGATTCTTTTCAGCCCATGCAGCTAATACTTTCAGTATTGCGGTCTTTTTCAGTATCTTGGTCAGAAGCCGGGTGTTGACGGTGGCATTGGTCGGTTGGTCGCTGGTCAACTGCTGGACGCGAGTCTACTTGGGCGTTCATTATCCGGGCGACATCCTTTGCGGATTGCTTTGGGGCGGCCTGGTGGGCGGCTTGGTGGCTTATGTGTACTTCCGCATCCAGCGCAGCCTTTACGGCAAGCCCTCGTTTATCTCCACCCAGTTTACGCCCACCGGTTACCAGCTTGAGGATGTGTCGGTGGTCATCAGTGTGTTGGCATTCACTTTGGTCTATGTCCTTGTCCGGACGTGCGTGATAGCTTTGTGCTGACTTCCAGCTGGCAGAAACTTATAATTTCATTGATTTATGGATACAAAACATATACATATAAGCGATTATGACTATCCGTTGCCTGACAGCCGGATAGCCAAGTTCCCATTGAAGGAACGCGACCACTCCAAGCTCCTCGTCTATCGTCATGGTGAGGTGAGTGAGGATGTCTTCTATCATCTTCCCGATTATTTGCCTTCAGGAGCCTTGATGATATTCAACAATACCAAGGTCATCCAGGCCCGTATGCATTTCCGCAAGGAGACGGGTGCCTTGATAGAGGTGTTCCTGCTTGAGCCGATAGTGCCGGCCGACTATGAGCAGATGTTTCAGACTACAAAAAGTTGCACATGGGCTTGTCTGGTGGGCAACTTGAAGAAATGGAAGGAAGGTGCCTTGACCCGACAGTTTAAGGTGGGCGACCGCGAGGTGACGCTCCGTGCCGTACGACGTGGAGAGAAGCATACCAGCCAACTGGTGGAGTTTGAATGGGACAATGACCAGGTGAGCTTTGCCGAAATCATTGACGTGGCCGGA
>CALGHW010000151.1 GCA_937916075.1 uncultured Prevotella sp. | reverse complement strand
TTATTTATGATAAGAAGCCTTGGAAGTCGAAAGATTTCCAAGGCTTTTTTGTGTTATCTTTCGTCACAGGGATGAAATAGATGTGAGGCAAGAATAATATTATGAAAGAAAAAGCGTTATAGTTAATGTATGCAATGGACGGATAGGATAAGAAAGGTGAAGATGTTCTTGTTGGCAGCGGCATTTGTGATTGCTGGTGCGTCTTTGTTTGTGTCTCATTATTTGGTTCGTGATTTGTCGAAAGAGGAGCAGAATAAGATGGAAGTCTGGGCACAGGCGTTGCGCGCATTGAATACGGCCGACGAGAATACCGACTTGTCACTTGTGCTTGAAGTCATTCAAGGCAATAATACGATACCAGTCATCGTCTTCGACGCGGGAGGGCATGTGATTGATTTTCGAAACGTGAAAGTGTATGCTGCCAATCAAGAAGACTCCTTGGCCTATGTGTCAAAGTTAGGACATGAATTTTACGCGTCAGGGAAATATATCAAGATAGGGTTAGGCGAGACGGATACTGCCAGAGACTACCAGTTGGTGTGTTATGACGATTCGACCCTGTTGAAGCGGTTGGCCTTTTATCCCTATATTCAGTTGACAGTTGTGCTGGTATTTGTCTTGGTGGCCATTTTCGCACTGTTGTCTTCCAAACGTGCAGAGCAGAACCGAGTGTGGGTGGGGCTGTCGAAAGAAACGGCCCACCAGCTGGGTACTCCCATCTC
The DNA here is from genome assembly GCA_937916075.1 of uncultured Prevotella sp. Taxonomy (GTDB): domain Bacteria; phylum Bacteroidota; class Bacteroidia; order Bacteroidales; family Bacteroidaceae; genus Prevotella. The sequence goes on along the minus strand of CALGHW010000151.1, from coordinate 7,769 downwards.
CAGTTTGATGGCTTGGACGGAGATTTTGAAAGAGACCTATCCTGATGATATGTTGATACCAGAAATGGAGACAGACGTGAAACGCCTTCAGTTGATAGCCGACCGATTCAGCAAGATAGGTTCTTTGCCGGAGCCAGTAGATACCAGTCTGAATGATGTGGTGGATCATGTGATAGACTATATGGACAAGCGAACCTCCAAGACCATTTCGCTGATTAAGCGGATACCAGATTCTGATATCGTGGTGAATATCTGTCCCCAGTTGTTTGAGTGGGTGATAGAGAATCTTTGTAAGAATGCGGTTGATGCCATGGGCGGAGCCAATGGCCAGATAACCATAGAGGTGTCCGAGGCCCGGAATATGGCCATTGTGGAAGTGTCTGACACAGGAAAAGGAATCCGGAAAAAAGACTTGAAAAATGTTTTCCGTCCAGGATTTACCACCAAAAAGCGTGGCTGGGGGTTAGGCTTGTCTTTGGCTAAGCGAATCATTGAAGAGTATCACAAAGGAAATATTTATGTGAAGTCGTCAGAGGTGGGCAAGGGAACAACCTTTAGAATAGAGCTTCGAAAAAGCGATTGATTTTGCTGCGGCTGTGTCACCCCGTGTGACGGGGAAATGCCTGTAAATCAAAAAAATCGTTATATTTGTGGCTTATATGAGAAATATTTAGTAACTTTGCAGCCCGAAAGACTGTTTGTATCGCTGATTTTCAATACAATATTGAAAAAGGCCGGGCGGTCTTGATAAAACTATTTGAGAATGTGCAGTTTAGAGCCTTTGAAAATTGACTTGAAGGGATTGAAAGAGGATGTGTCTGATTTCAAATTCCATCTTGATGACACTTACTTTGCGGCGATAGAAGCCCCTGAAGTGAGCAAGGGCAATGTGGATGTCTGTCTGGTTGTGCGCCGTACGACAGACCGTTACTATGAACTGGACTTCCAAATCAATGGAACCGTCATCGTGCCCTGTGACCGTTGTCTTGACGACATGGAACAGCCTGTAGAGACAGAGGGGCACTTGGTGGTGAAATTAGGAACAGAATACGCAGAAGAGGATGACCTCGTGACCATTGACGAGAATGAAGGCATTCTTGACGTGGCGTGGTTTATCTATGAATTTATAGCACTTGACATACCCATCAAGCATGTGCATGCACCTGGAAAATGCAACCTTGCGATGATACAAATGCTCGAAGAGCATTCAGCTGCCCGAAGCAGTGATGGGATGGACGAGAAACCTATAGATCCGCGTTGGAGTGGATTGGAAAAATTAAAAAACAATATTAAAGATTAAAGCAAAATGGCACATCCTAAAAGAAGACAGTCAAAGACTCGTACACTTAAAAGAAGAACTCACGACAAGGCAGTAGCTCCTACACTGGCCGTATGTCCTAACTGTGGCGCATATTATGTATACCACACTGTATGTCCTACTTGTGGTCAGTACAGAGGTAAAGTCGCTATCGTAAAGGAAGACACAACTGCTGAATAATGGAGAAGATTAACGCGATAATCACTGGTGTGGGTGGCTATGTGCCTGACTATGTCCTCAATAACGAGGAATTGTCACGCATGGTGGACACCAACGACGAGTGGATTATGACGCGTGTTGGTATCAAGGAGCGCCGTATCCTTACGGAGGAAGGCCTTGGCACATCCTATATGGCCCGCAAGGCTGCCAAGCAGCTGCTTCAGAAAACAGGCGTGGATCCTGATACCATTGATGCCGTCATCGTCACAACCTCAACGGCTGATTATCAATTTCCGTCAACAGCCTCCATCGTTCTTGGCAAGTTGGGCTTGAAGAATGCTTTTGCATTTGACTTCTGGGCCGCTTGCTGCGGATTCCTCTATACACTTGATGTCGCATCGTCGATGATACAGAGTGGCCGCTACAAGAAGATTATCGTGATAGGCGCAGACAAAATGTCGTCGGTCGTTGACTATAAGGACCGTAGTACTTGTCCGCTTTTCGGTGACGGTGCGGCCGCTGTATTGGTGGAGGGCACTACCGAACAAAATATCGGTTTGATGGATTCTCACTTCCGTACGGACGGAAAGGGGCTTCCTTTCCTGCATCTGAAGGCCGGTGGCTCGGTATGCCCACCGTCTCATTTCACCGTGGATCACCGCCTGCACTACCTCTATCAGGAGGGACGCACTGTGTTCCGCTATGCAGTGACCAGCATGAGTGACGACTGTGCGCTCATAGCCGAACGCAACGGACTGAACAAGGACAACATCGCTTATGTGGTGCCCCACCAGGCCAATATGCGTATCATTGAAGCTGTCGCCAAGCGGCTGGACCTCCCGATGGACCATGTGATGGTGAACATAGAGCACTATGGCAACACCAGTGCTGCCACCATTCCCTTGGCTCTTTGGGATAACGAGAAGCGGTTGAAGAAGGGTGACAACATGATATTTACAGCTTTTGGTGCTGGCTTTGTGCACGGAGCCACTTATTACAAGTGGGCTTACGATGGATCGGCTGCCACCGCTTCCGCCAAATAAGACAAAAGCGAGTGTGGTTCTGTATCAAAGAATTGCAAGAAAATACGGGAGAGACATCTTCATTTTCCTCTTGAGAAAATGGAGATGTCTCTTTTTATTGGTATCTTCCGGTAAACAGATGACGGCGGAAGTGATAAACATTTTGAGAATAAGCACTGTGGAGCTTGATAAATAAACGGATAATCGAATTGTTTTTGTGATAATTTTTGTAACTTTGCAGCAAAACAGTGAATATTCATTTTTATTATGCACAAAGCTGGATTTGTAAATATCGTGGGCAACCCCAATGTGGGTAAGTCGACGTTGATGAATCAACTTGTGGGGGAGCGTATCAGTATCGCCACCTTCAAGGCACAGACCACGCGTCATCGGATTATGGGCATTGTCAATACGGACGATTCCCAAATCGTGTTCTCCGACACCCCCGGAGTGCTCAAGCCCAACTATAAGCTGCAGGAGTCGATGCTTGCCTTCTCCGAATCGGCCTTGCAAGACGCAGACGTGCTGCTCTATGTCACGGATGTGGTGGAGAGTCCAGAGAAGAACAAGGATTTCCTCGACAAAGTGGCCAAGATGCGGGTGCCTGTATTGTTGCTCATCAACAAGATTGACCAAACGGACCAAAAGCATTTGGGAGATATCGTGGAGACTTGGCACAGGCTGTTGCCCAATGCCGAGATACTTCCGATTTCCGCCCTCAATAAGTTTGGTGTGGACATGCTCTTGAAGCGTATCAAGGAGCTGTTGCCCGACAGTCCGCCTTATTTTGACAAAGACCAGCTGACGGACAAGCCTGCCCGCTTCTTTGTGAGCGAGATTGTGCGTGAGAAGATTCTCCTGTTTTATGACAAGGAAATACCCTATTCGGTGGAGGTGCGCGTGGAGCAGTTTAAAGAGGACGACCGTCATATCCATATCAATGCGGTCATCTATGTGGAGCGCGACTCCCAAAAGGGCATTATCATTGGGCATCAGGGCGTGGCGCTCAAGAAGGTGAGCACAGAGAGCCGGAAAGCTTTGGAGCGCTTCTTCGGCAAGTCTGTATATCTGGAGATCTTTGTCAAAGTGGACAAGGATTGGCGCAGCTCGCAGAAGGAACTTGACAGCTTTGGCTATAACCCGGAGTAAGAGGTTCCTCCTTGTGTGGTGGTGAAGCCTGTCGTCCGGAGTGGCGATACATGTAAATTCGTAGTCCGGAGTCTGGGCTATTTTATGAACAAGTAAAAACAAAAATCAACGAATGCCAAATTTAGTAGCGATAGTTGGACGCCCCAATGTGGGAAAGTCGACACTTTTCAACCGCCTGACCAAAAGCCGTCAGGCCATTGTCAGCGACGAGGCTGGAACTACCCGCGACCGTCAGTATGGCAAGTGTGAGTGGAATGGCCGCGAGTTTTCTGTGGTAGACACAGGAGGCTGGGTGGTCAATTCAGATGATATCTTTGAGGAAGAGATCCGCAAGCAGGTGACCATCGCCACGGAAGAGTCCGACCTGGTGCTTTTCGTGGTGGACGTTACGACGGGTGTCACGGACCTGGACATGGATGTGGCCCAGATATTGCGCCGCACCAAACTGCCCGTGATACTTGTGTCCAACAAGACGGACAACAATGACCAGCAGTATTATGCCGCGGAGTTTTACAAGTTGGGTCTGGGCGACCCCATTTGCATCAGTGCGGCGACAGGAAGCGGCACGGGTGACTTGCTCGACATGGTGCTTGAGAAGCTGAAGCCTGAGTCGGGCGAGAGCCTGGAAGAGGGCATTCCCCGCTTTGCCGTGGTAGGCCGTCCGAATGCCGGAAAAAGCAGTATCATCAACGCCTTTATCGGAGAGGACCGCAATATCGTGACCGAGATAGCCGGAACCACCCGAGACAGTATTTACACGCGTTATGACAAATTCGGCTTTGACTTCTATCTGGTGGACACTGCTGGTATCCGCCGTAAGAACAAGGTGACGGAAGACCTGGAGTTTTACTCCGTGATGCGTTCTATCCGCGCGATAGAGAACAGCGACGTGTGTATCTTGATGATTGATGCCACCCGTGGTATCGAGGCCCAGGATATGAACATCTTCCAGCTCATCCAGCGTAACAACAAGAGCTTGGTTGTCGTGGTCAACAAGTGGGACTTGGTGGAGAACAAGGACCAGAAGGTTATCGATACGTTTGAGAATGCCATCCGTGAGCGTATGGCTCCGTTTGTGGACTTCCCCATCGTGTTTGCTTCGGCACTTACCAAGCAGCGTATCTTCAAGGTGCTGGAGACAGCCAAGCAGGTATATCTCAACCGTAAGGCACGCATCGGAACTACTAAGCTCAACGAGGTGTTGCTTCCGCTGATTGAGGCGTTCCCGCCACCATCAATCAAGGGTAAGTATATCAAGATTAAGTATTGCTCGCAGTTGCCCAACACAACGATTCCCTCGTTTGTGTTTTATGCCAACTTGCCTCAATACATCAAGGAGCCTTATCGGCGCTTCCTGGAGAACAAGATTCGTGAGAATTGGACACTGACGGGTTCACCCATCAATGTGTTCATTCGTCAGAAGTAAAGAGATACATGTCATTCTTTTAAGTGTGGTGTGCATGGTGAGAGGCAGCCTATTCCCTTCTTGGGGAAGGTGATGGCCCGCCATGCGCTCCGCACTGTTTTTTTTTGAAAGTCAATGAGATATTTATCATTTCTATTGCCGATGGTCCTGTCGCTCGCCGCTTGTACGAGCAAGGAGCAACCCCGTGACGACCGTGCCTTGCGTGCCGCCCAGACGTATTATGAGGCCTTGTGTGCCGGGAATTATGAGGCGTATATGCAAGGCATATCCGACATAGACAGTTTGCCACCCGTCTACCGCGACCAGCTCTTGGTCAACGTCAAGCAGTTTATGGCCCGGCAGAAGGCTGAACATGGTGGTATATCGGAGGTTCGTGCGGTCACGTTCAAGAGTGACTCCCTCCAGCACCGCACGGATGTCTTCCTGATGCTTTGCTATGGTGACAGTACCAAGGAAGAGATTGTCGTGCCGATGGTGGAGCGTGGCGGAGCGTGGCGGATGAAGAACTGACGGTTATTGCCGGTCCTTCATCTTTTCCATCTCGTTTTGCTTCATCTTTTTCAGCAGGTCACTGGCAAAAATGAAGTCTGTGAGCCGCTCGTTGGTCGAGCCCATGATGTCTGCGCTGCACCCTTCCCATTCTTTGTGTCCCTGGTAGATATAGATGATATTGTCACCGATACCCATCACCGAATTCATGTCATGAGTATTGATGATGGTTGTGATGTTGAATTCTTGTGTGATGCTGTGCAGCAGGTCGTCGATGACGAGTGATGTCTTCGGGTCCAGTCCGGAGTTGGGCTCGTCGCAGAAGAGATATTGCGGGTTGAGGGCAATGGCCCGCGCGATGGCCACACGTTTCTGCATACCGCCGGATATCTCCCCGGGATATTTCTGCTGTGCCTCTATCAGGTTGACGCGGTCCAGGCACGTCTGTGCCCGCTTGATGCGGTCGCGCAGGTTCATGGATGAGAACATATCCAATGGAAACATGACGTTTTCCAGCACTGTGAGCGAGTCGAAGAGGGCCGCGCTTTGGAAAATCATGCCCATCTCGCGGCGTAGCAAGATTTTCTCTTTCTTGGTCATGGCCACGAAGTCACGTCCGTCGTAGAGCACCTCGCCGCTGGTCGGTGTGAGTAGTCCCACGAGGTTTTTCATCAGTACCGTTTTGCCCGACCCGCTCTGTCCGATGATGAGGTTGGTCTTGCCATTTTCAAATACCGCACTGATGTCTTTCAGTACCTGCTTGTCGTCAAATGACTTGCATAGGTTTTTTATTTCGATCATAATCAGTTTGTTGGTTTGGAAAAGAAGTTCAGCGTGGTCTCCCCGTTAGCTCAACAGCTGTGTGAGGAAAACGTCCGAGCACAATATCAGCACACTGCTTGACACGACAGCGTCCGTACTGGCCTTTCCCACGTTGACCGATCCCCCCTCCACGGTATAGCCAAAGTAGGAAGGCACGCTCGATATGATGAAGGCGAAGAAAAGGCTCTTGATGATGCTCATCCATACGAACCACGAGTTAAACGAGTGTTGCAGTCCGGCAGTAAGATCGTCGGGGCTCAGCACCTGTCCGATATATGCGGTGGCATAGGCCCCCAGGATACCTGTGGCCGAGGAGAAAATCACGAGGAAGGGCATGATGGTAATCATGCCAAGTATTTTGGGCAAGATAAGATAGTTGGCAGAGTTGACCCCCATGATGTCGAGTGCGTCAATCTGTTGCGTTACCCGCATAGTGCCTATCTCGGAGGCAATGTTGGACCCCACCTTTCCGGCCAGAATCAGACACATGATGGACGAGGAGAATTCCAACAGCATGATTTCGCGTGTGGTGTATCCCGTGGTCCAGCGTGGCATCCAGGGGCTCTGGATATTCAGTTTCATCTGGATGCAGATGACAGCACCGATGAAAAATGAAATCAGCAGCACGATACCGATAGAGTTGACACCCAGTTGGGCCATCTCCTTGATGTATTGTTTCAGAAACATTCTCATACGCTCAGGTCTTTGGAAAGTGCGCCCCATCAGGATGAGGTAGCGGCCCAGCGTGGTCAACCATTTGTGTATTAACATTATCGCTTTCTTTATATGATAGTGCAAAAATAGCTAAAATCTGATAAAAACTACGCTAAAGCGAAAAGTTTTTGTATTTATCAACACTTTGCCATCGCATTTTCGCGTCCTGTGTGGGTCTTGCAGAATGGGATTTGTTGTGTGCTTGGCGGTCGAAAGCTAGGGCGGAATATGAACCTGTTGCCTTGGAAAAGCTTTTGAAAACAAAATGAATGGATGAAAAATAGACAGATACATTTTGTCATATCGTCTGATTACACTACCTTTGCATCCGAATGTGGATGCACAAGGTGTTGCCAAGACCTTGTCCGTCCACCCAATCTGTATATCTTTATGAGTGAAAACATCAATACGGAAATGTCCGGACAGTCGGATAACGAAAGTCGGATGGTACTCCGCACAGAGGGCTTGGTGAAGCAGTATGGCAAGCGTACTGTGGTCAACGATGTGTCCTTCAATGTGCGCCAGGGAGAGATTGTCGGGCTGTTGGGTCCCAATGGTGCCGGCAAGACCACGTCGTTTTACATGACCACAGGCTTGATTGTTCCCAATGGTGGCCATATCTTCCTTGATGATTTGGATATCACCAAGTTTCCCGTCTATAAGCGTGCCC
>CALGHW010000150.1 GCA_937916075.1 uncultured Prevotella sp. | reverse complement strand
GTTGACCATTTCCAGTTCGCGGCTATTGTCCATCACCGAGGCGTCCTTCAGCTTGCTGAGGTCGTTGTCCTCGGTGGGCTCGACAATGTGTTCGTTGTGCTGCTGGCGAAATCCGTCCATGATGACATTGTGGGCAATGCGCGTAATCCAGTAAGAAAACTTTCCATTGGCCACATATTTGCCTTCCTTGAGCTTGGTGATGACCTTCACAAAGGTATCTTGGAAGATGTCATTGGCCAGCTCGTCGTCCCGGACGACGAACATGATATAGCTGAAAAGCTTTGACTGATTGCGTGACAATAACACATCAAAGGCTTTGTTGTTTCCTCCTATGTAGAGTAAGGCCAACTCCTCGTCGGTCATACTTTCTTAATTCTTTTTTTATTAAGTAAAATCTATCTATAGGCAAAACCTTTTTATTTGTTATTACTTGATTGTATTATCAAGTGCAAAAGTATATAAAATTATCAGTTCTGCCAAATGTTTTCACTTAATTTTTCAGGATAATGGGCTGATTATATAAAATATGTGAAACTGTGGAAATAAAAAAACAGGGGAGAGCACCTGCGCTGGTGGGCTCTCCCCTGTCTTGGGGGAATCTACACAAAAAATGTGTGTACGTGGATGGTGGCGGGTCAGAACTGCCACCACTTTTTCTTGAACTTCGGCTTGTCTGTTCCGTAGGGATTGGACTGGGCGTCGACGTTGGCTTCCATGATGTCGTGCCAGGTCTTGTTTTGGCTGACCATCTGGTAGATGGCTCCCCAGTCAGGCAGTCCGCCGATGTTGCGGTCGTCGATAAACAAGTCGGCCTTGAGCTTGCGGCTGAAGTGCTGGTTGTTCTCGGTTGTCTCTTCCGGGTAGTCCTTGTTGACGGCCCAGAACTCCACTCCTCGCTCACGGCACCAGTTGACTGCGTCTTCAAGCAACTGGCCTTCCCGGACACTCCACAGGATGAGCCTGTGGTGGTCGCGGATGAGCATTTTCAGCGTCTCGGTGGCAAAAGGTATCTCGTTGCCGATGGCAGGATACTTGTCCTCCACGATGGTTCCGTCAAAGTCTACTGCTATAATCATTTCTTGATAGAATTGTCGTTAGCGTTTCCGTAGTGGCTGTTTGAATAATTTCCGTAAGTGCCATAGTGTCCGTATTTGCCATAAGAGCCATAGCGGCCATAATGTCCGTACTTGCCATACTTACCGTATTTGCCGTAACCATAATAGTAACCATACTTCTTCTTGGACATGTCTACACCGTTGAGCACAATACACATGTTGGGCATCTTGTCCTCCGTGGCCAGCTCATTGACCAGCATGAAGCTTGACTTTGGTGTATAGTCGGCGCGGCACACATAGGCGGTGACATCGGCCAGCTTGCCTATCTGGAGCGTGTCTGTCACCAGACCCACTGGGGCGGTATCCATGATGATGTAGTCATACATGTCGTGCAGACGGCTTACGATGTGGCCCAGTGACTCGCGGGCCAACAGCTCTGTGGGGTTGGGCGGTATGGGGCCGGCCATCATCACGTCGAGGTTGGCGTTGACGCCAGAAGCTTGGATTTGACTCTTGATGTCCGCATCGCTGATGTGGTCTTTTGACAATAATGCGGTGATACCCACGTTGCGCTCGGGCAGGCTGAAGAGTTTGCCCAAGGCCGGCTTGCGGATATCGAGTCCCATCAGTATTACCTTCTTGCCCAGAAGAGCGAAGCTGACGGCGAGGTTGGCTGCGTTGAAGGTCTTGCCTTCACCGGAGGTGGACGATGTGAAGAGAATCACCTTTTGGTTTTCCTTCAGCATAAACTGGATATTGGTACGCATTGAGCGGAATATCTCGTCAATCTGGTTGTTCTTGTTTTCCTGAACCACGATGCCGGCAGCTGTCTTGGCGTTCTCGCTGGCCACGGCCACATCGGCCACAATGGGCAGCTTGGTGAGCTTCTGCACATCCTCATGGCCCTCAATCTTGTAGCGGAGCAACTGAATCAGGAAGAGGATGCCTAAAGGCAGACCGATACCCACCACAAGGGCAATCAGCATGATGACGCTGCCCTTAGGGCTTACTTTTCCACCGAAGGACGGCTCGTCGATCAGCTTGCCTTTGTCGGCTGTGGCGGCGAGCGAGATGGAGTTCTCCTCACGCTTTTGGAGCAACATCAGGTAGAGGCCCGATTTCACTTCCTGCTGACGGCCTATCTGGGTCAGGATACGCTCCTGCTCAGGGGTGCTTGACACCTTGTTTTGATAAAGGTTATACTGTTGCTGCACAGCCTGGCGCTGAATGTCTGCGCTGCGGCGGGCCTGGGTCAAGGCTTCCTTGACACTCTTCTGTAACTCCTCGAGGGTGGCTGTGAGCGTCTGTACCTGAGGGGCTATCTCTGATGAGGAGCGGAGCAGGCGGTTGCGGTCGAGTACGGCCTGGTTGAAGGTGTTGATGAGGTTGGTTGAGGCCACGTCCTTCAGTCCCACGTTAGAGGGGATGATTTGGAACTTGTTTCTCGGGTCGTTCACATATTCGCGGAGGTAGTCCAAGAGCTGAATCTGGGAGTTGGCCTCCGACAGGCGACCAGAGTACTCGCTGGTCTGCTCGAGGGTCTGGGTGGCGTCGAGCTTGAGCTGGGTGAGGTTGTTGCGCTTCTTGTAGCGCTCCATCTCGCCTTCGGTCAGGCCCAGTTCGGCGTTGATTTTCTCCAGACGTCCGTTGATGAAGGCCTCTGTCTTTTCGGCAATCTCGTTTTTGTCTGTGTTGGCCTGACGGTTGTAGCAGGTGACGAGTTGCTGGAGGAAGTCCTCGGCCCGTTCGCGGTTCAGGTCAAGCACAGTAATCAGTGCGATAGACGTGGTTTTCGAGGTGGGCTCTACTGACATGGAGCCGATATAGCGAGCGGCAATGGCCGAAGGTGGCAGAATGGTTACCTCCATGGCTTTCTGTTTCAGGAAGTCGGTAGTCTCGGGGCTATAGTTGCGGGTGATGGTGAGGGTACCGGCTGCTGTTTTGATGGTGGCGGGCAACAGAGACACGGAGGTCTTGAAGGGAGCCTTTTCAGGCTTGGTCATCCCTTTGCGCAAGGCATAGGCGGTGCCTTCCACCTGGATGGTGCGGCCCTCTTGCTTAAGGGTCAGCGTGATGGGCAGCATGTCTTTGTCCATCTTGTCCAGGCTTTGTGGGTCGAGATCCACATTGACCGGCTGACTTTTATAAATAAGGTGGTCCTTAAACCGTCCCTCTTGTTTGTATTCCACATAGAGCTTCAGGTCCTTCACGGCTTCTTGGGCCAGAATATGGCTCTTGATAATCTCAATCTCGTTGTCGATACCGTTGCTGTTTGAGATAAATCCAAGATCTTGCATATTAGACAGCATCTGGGTGTTGCCGCCACTGCGCATCTTGTTGTTGTCATCTTTCACCAGCATCTTGACTGCCACTTGGTATGTGGGGCTTTTGTAGCGCAGGTAAAGTGTGGCGCAGCCCAGGCAGACAATCACTGACAGTACGAACCACTGCCAGTTGAGTATAAACATGGTGTAGAGCGTCTTAAAGCTGAACGAGTTTTCCTCCTCGTTGGCCGTGGAGTCTACATATTCCGCAGACTCGATTTTCTTGTTCTCTTCCATCTATTCCTATTAGATTCTTGACTGTATATATAATATTGTTTGTAGTTTATTCCTTTTCCGAAAACAGGTATGCTTACAGATTCATCAGGTATTGTCCGTAGCTGTTTTTCATCATGGGCTTGGCCAGCTCATGCACTTGCTCGCGGCTGATCCATCCCTGCTTGAAGGCAATCTCTTCCAGACAGGCGATTTTCAGTCCTTGGCGTTTCTCGATGACTTCGATAAATGTGCTGGCCTCGCTCAGGCTGTCGTGGGTGCCCGTGTCGAGCCAGGCAAAGCCGCGCTGCAAGGTCTGCACCTTGAGCTCGTGGCGGTCGAGATATTCCTGGTTGACTGTGGTAATCTCCAGCTCTCCGCGGGCACTGGGCTTGATGTGCTTGGCAATCTCCACCACACTGTTGGGATAAAAGTAAAGTCCCACCACGGCGTAGTTTGACTTGGGACGCTCGGGCTTTTCCTCGATGCTCAGGCAATTTCCGTCGTTGTCAAACTCGGCTACTCCGTAGCGTTCTGGGTCGTTGACATAATAGCCGAAGACAGTGGCATTGCCGTCTTTTTCCGCATCGGCCACGCTCTCTTTGAGCAACCCTGTAAAGCCACTGCCATAGAAAATATTGTCACCCAGCACCAGGCATACAGAGTCGTTGCCGATAAACTGCTCGCCGATGATGAAGGCTTGGGCCAGACCGTCGGGCGAAGGCTGTTCGGCATATTCAAACTTGACGCCCAGCTCGCTTCCGTCGCCCAGCAGGCGCTTGAATCCCGGAAGGTCATAAGGCGTGCTTATGATCAGTATTTCCCGGATGCCGGCCAGCATTAGTACGGATACGGGGTAATATATCATGGGTTTGTCAAAAATAGGTATCAACTGCTTGCTGATACCCTTTGTGATAGGGTACAACCGCGTACCGCTACCGCCAGCTAATACAATGCCTTTCATTATTCCTTTATTATAACGTTATAAACTTGCTGCAAAGTTACTGCTTTTTTTTATACTTCAAATTATTTTATATGGAATTTAGTTCTAATATACGGAAAAATCAGTAACTTTGCAGACAGAAATGAATTCGCAGTCTGCCAAGGCAGAGACGATAGGCCAGGTCTGATAAACCTGTCTTGATGATGAAAAATACCGTGAACTGCGAATGGACCATTAATTTTATTCATTAGTAATGAGCATTATATCCAAAATTTTCGGTCATAAGGCCGATGAAGAAAAGAAGGCCGGGGGCATGGAAGACTTTATGACCCTGATAAGGGTGTATTTTCAGGCTGTCATGGCTTCCGAGATAGGTATCACTAACCTGGCGGCATTGCCCGATTTGCGCGTTTTCAAAACCACACTCCATGTGCCCACCGCGAACAACAAACTTGGCGTGGGCGAAAAGGCCCGTTGCCGAAAAATGCTGAAAGAGATTTATGGTATGGAAGACTCTTTCTTTAAGGAAATAGACCAAAGTGTGCGCCGTCATTGCCGGAAGGTTCAGGATGTACAGATGTATCTGATACAGTTCCAGAATCTTACACAAGACCTGATGATGCTGGTAGGCAACCTGATGAAGTTTAAGCTGCGCTTGCCCAGCATCTTCAAAAAGGCTCTTTATACCATGACCGAGAAGACCGTCAATGACATCTTCACCAAGAATGACTTTACTGATCCTAGCGTGATGAAGGCCGTTGTGGCCATCCGTACATACGCCACTCGCTTGGGATTTTCGCAACCCTGGATTACCCATTTCGTGTATAATGTAGTCATGCTGGCCAAGAAAGAGCCACGCCCCAAAGACGAAGACATCGAGAAAGGGAAGAAGTGAGGATTTTGTAAGGCTTAAAAAATATTAAATACTTAGGCCTGAAACTTTTCTTACAGAAATATATATTACCTTTGTCTGAAAAGAGTTGAAAGAAAATATGGCTTCTCAAGAACAGATACTGGCAACGTTTCAAACGCGTGTGCGCCAAATGATTCTCCGTTTCCAGCAGTTGAAGAAGGAGAACGAGGAATTGTATGCCATGGTGGACAAGAGCGAGGAGGAAAATGCCGCGCTGCGTGCCCAGCTGGACGAGAAGACCAAAGAATA
>CALGHW010000149.1 GCA_937916075.1 uncultured Prevotella sp. | reverse complement strand
AGGGTACTCGTGCTTGCCGCATCCCAAGAGCAAAAGGCAAGCACTGACCAAACAGAAGCTATATCGTAATACCGTCGTCATTGTGGATGCAAAAATACACAAAAAGGAGAAAATAAAAGGATTTTCCCATTTGTTTTTTTTACAAAAGCCACTGTATTGACAACAACAGACAGATAAGCCTTGCTTACTGATGGTAAACAAGGCTTATCATGACCCAAGTCCTTGGTCGTCCACATTTGCCGCAAGGAATGGCTACGGGCGCCAGGACTCCTTCCAGGGAATGGTGATGCCACCCGCTTTAGAGATGACCACAGGAAGCCACACATAGCGGCTGTCCTCAAGGTCTTTCTTCTTCCAGCGGTCAAACAGGGCCACAAACTCATTCTTACGGCCTATGACAGGCTGGACGTAGGTACTCTGGGCATAGAACGTCTTGTCGGCGTCAGGGCCTGTACAGGGATTGCCTACCACCTTCCAAGGGCCCAGGATAGAGTCGGCCACGGCCAGTTCGGCGATGTTGGGATCCCAACCGGTGCAGCCCGAAGAGAGCAGATAGTATTTTCCGGCATGCTTAAACACGGCCGGGGCCTCACGGGCCTTGCCGATGAAGTTGCGTGTATAGCGGCCCGACGGCTTCAGATAGTCGTCGGTGAGCTCGCTGATATAGAGCGTCTGGTTGTGCTCGGAGGAGTAAAACTGGTAAGCCTTTCCATCGTCGTCGACAAAGACGGTCTGGTCGCGGCTCATCTGCCCGTTGGGACGGAAGCTGCCCAGATACTTGAACTCGCCCGTGGGACTGTCGCTCACGGCCACACCGGCACAGGCCTTGCTGTAGTCGGCACTCTCCACATGGGCCCACATGACAAACTTCCGGGTCTTCTTGTTGTACACCACCTTGGGACGCTCCAGCACCTTGCTGGGATGGAGGTCGCTCTCAGGATTGTCCTTGACGGCCGGCAGCACGATGCCCTCAAACTTCCAGTTGAGGAGGTCTTTCGAGGAGTAGCAGCTCACGCCGGTGACATCCGTGCGGTAACATTCCCAAGTGGCCCAAGAGGGCAATACGGTCTTTCCTTTCTTGTATTCGCCATACCAGTAGTAGGTGCCCTTGTGGTAAAGCAGTCCGCCGCCATGGGCATTGATGGGATTGCCGTCGGTGTCGAGCCACACGGCGCCGGGCTGTATGGCTGTGTTCTTGACAGAGTTTTTCTTTTCCGCCTTGCCGGTAGTGTTCCGCACTTTTTGACCTGCGGAAGTGTCCTGCGGAACGGCTGCGAGGAGTCCGCCGAGGAGCGTCAGTGCCAATAAGGTATTCTTCATTTTTATTGCTGTATGATAATAATAGGGATTGATGATACGGTATGAATAGTTGGTGACAGAGGATAGAGATTGAGGCGCGCGAACCGTCACGGATGGCGCGCCTCGAGACGATTACTATTCTCTGATAATATTCTCTAAGAATCTTTGCAAATTTACGAAATAATCATGAACTACCTACCACTTTCTCCATATTTTTGGAGGCAAGGCGCCGAAATGGGCCGACCCTGACACACAAAAAAAGCCCTGCAGCTCCCAAACAAGTCGGGAGTGCAGGGCTCGGGGTATTAATAGCTATGACTTTTCCGGATTAGTCGGCCAGCTTAGCCTTGATGAACTCACGGTTCAGGCGGGCGATGTTGGCAATCGACTCGTTCTTCGGGCACTCAGCCTCG
>CALGHW010000148.1 GCA_937916075.1 uncultured Prevotella sp. | reverse complement strand
CACCGCCTACGGACTCATCGCGGCTGCCGAGAAGGCCGGACTGCGCCTCTTCCTCGGCTCTTACCCCATCACGCCTGCCACCGACATCCTGCACGAGCTGGCCAAGCACAAGTCGTGCGGTGTCACCACAGTGCAGTGTGAAGACGAGATTTCGGGCTGTGCCAGTGCCATCGGCGCCTCGTTTGCCGGTGCCCTGGCCGTCACGTCGACCTCAGGTCCTGGCATCTGTCTGAAATCGGAGGCCCTCAACCTGGCTGTCATCGACGAATTGCCACTGGTAGTGGTCGATGTCCAGCGAGGCGGTCCCTCGACAGGCCTGCCCACCAAGAGCGAACAGACCGACCTGCTCCAGGCCCTCTATGGCCGCAACGGTGAGAGCCCCATGCCGGTCATCGCCGCCACCAGTCCTACCGACTGCTTCGATGCGGTATACTCGGCCGCCAAGATAGCCTTAGAGCACCTCACACCGGTCATTCTGCTCACCGACGCCTTCATCGCCAACGGCTCGGCAGCCTGGAAACTGCCCACCATGGACAATCTGCCCGACATACATCCCCACTACGCAAAGCCTGAACAGAAAGGCCACTACACACCCTATGAGCGCGACCCGGAAAGCCAGGTGCGCTACTGGGCCATTCCCGGACAGGAGGGTTACACCCATATCCTGGGCGGTCTGGAGAAAGACGGGCAGACGGGTGCCATCAGCACCGACCCCGAGAACCACGACAAGATGTGCCGCCTGAGAGCCGAGAAGGTGGCCCGCATCCCCGTGCCCGACCTGGAAGTGCTGGGCGACAAGGACGACGCCGACCTGCTCATCGTGGGCTTCGGAAGCACCTTCGGCCATCTGCACGCCGCCATGGAAGAGCTGCAGAAGCAGGGCAAGAAGGTGGCGCTGGCCCAGTTTAAGTATATCAACCCGCTGCCGAAGAACACCGCCGAGATACTCCTGAAGTATAAAAAGGTGGTGGTGGCCGAGCAGAACCTCGGACAGTTGGCCGCCTACCTACGCTCCAAAGTTGACGGATTCGTGCCCGAACAGTTCAACCAGGTCAAGGGACAGCCGTTTGTGGTGAGCGAACTGACAAAATTCTTTGAGAGTTTCTGTTAGGTATTTCTCTTCATTATTTCATGTTTTAATTTTTCATTTAAGATGTTTACAGCTCAAGATTATAAGAAGGGACAGCCCCGGTGGTGTCCCGGATGTGGCGACCATTTCTTCTTGGCTTCGCTGCACAAGGCCATGGCAGAGGTAGGGGTGGCTCCCTGGGAGACCGCCGTCATTTCGGGTATTGGATGCTCCAGCCGACTGCCTTACTATGTCAACACATACGCCATGCAGACCATCCACGGACGTGCCGCGGCCATCGCTACGGGCGCCAAGGTGGTCAACCCGCGACTCACGGTGTGGCAAATAAGCGGCGACGGTGACGGACTGGCCATCGGCGGCAACCACTTTATCCACGCCATGCGACGCAACATCGACCTCAACATGATTCTACTCAACAACCGTATCTACGGACTCACCAAGGGACAGTATTCGCCCACCAGCCCGAGAGGATTCGTGTCGAAGTCGAGCCCTTACGGCACGGTGGAGGACCCCTTCCGCCCGGCTGAGTTGTGCTTCGGCGCGCGCGGCCACTTCTTCGCGCGCTCCGTGGCCACCGACGCTCCCGAGACCGTGGAGATACTGAAGGCGGCCTACCACCACAAGGGGGCTGCCGTGTGCGAGATACTGCAGAACTGCGTCATCTTCAACAACGGCACCTACGACTCTATCTACAACAAGGAGGGACGCAAGAAGAACGCCATCTACGTGCGCCACGGCCAGCCTTTGGTGTTTGGCGAGAACAATGAATATGGACTGGTGCAGGAGGGCTTCGGACTGAAAGTGGTCAAGATAGGCGAGAACGGTGTGACGCTCGACGACATCCTCGTGCACGACGCCCACTGTGAGGACAACACGCTCCAGCTGAAACTGGCCATGATGGACAACGAGCATGGGTTCCCGGTGGCTTTGGGCGTAATCCGCGACGTGGAGGCTCCCACCTACGACGATGCTGTCAACGAGCAGATAGAGGAGGTGAAGCAACAAAAGAAGTACCACAACTTCATGGAACTGCTGGAGACCAACGACACCTGGGAGGTGAAATAATCCTATTCCATATACATAAAAGAGACGCGGCAAACGAAGTCAATCTTCGTTTGCCGCGTCTCTTTTATGTATGCAGGTAAACACCGTCAGGAAGCGTCAATGCACATACTCGGCAAAGTCCGTCAGGCGCATGTCTCCCTTGCGGGCCAGCGTGTCATGCATGGCGAAGGCAGCCGGCAGACAGTGGTGAGTATGGCCTCCCACACCCAGCTTCAGATAATCGCGCAACAAAGGACGGTAGTCCGGATGGGCACAGTTGTCGATGATGAGCTGGGCACGCTCCTTGGGGCTTTTGCCTCTCAAGTCGGCCACGCCCTGCTCGGTGACGATGACGTTGACATCATGCTCGGTATGGTCATGATGGCTCACCATGGGGACGATAGAGCTGATTAAGCCTCCCTTGGCCACCGACGGACAGGTGAAGATACTGATGTAGGCATTGCGCTCAAAGTCGCCCGAGCCGCCGATGCCGTTCATCATCTTGGTGCCGCTGATGTGGGTAGAGTTGGCGTTGCCGTAGATGTCACACTCCAGAGCCGTGTTGATGGCGATGACACCCAACCGGCGTATCAGTTCGGGCGAGTTGGATATCTCGCTCGGACGGAGCGTGAGGTGCTTGCTAAAGTAGTCGATATGGTCATACACCTTCTTCAAGCTGTCGTTGGTCACGGTCAGCGAGCAGGCCGATGCCTCCTTGACACGGCCTTCAAGCATCATGTCCACCACGGCGTCCTGAAGCACCTCGGTGAAGATGTTGAAGTCGGGCACCAGCTTGTCCTGGCTCAAGGCGGCCAGAATGGCGTTGGCCGTAGAACCCACACCGCTCTGCAGGGGCAGGAAGGTGCTCGGGATGACGCCCCGCTTCATATCGTTAATCAGGAAAGCGGCCACATTGTGGCCTATCTGTGTGGTGATGGGGTCGATATCCTTGAAGGCGCGCGCCTCGTCGGGGATGTTACACTCCACGACACCCACTATCTTCTTGGCGTCAATCTCCACATAGGGCTTGCCGATGCGGTCGCTCACGCCCACCAGGGGGATAGGCTGGCGGTAGGGTGGGTCCTGCAGCTCATACACGTCGTGCAGCAGCTTGGCTCCCTCGCTGTGGAAGACGTTGTGCTCCAGGATGACGTGTTTGGCCAGCCGGGCCGCCGTGGGGCTGATGCCGCCGGCCGAGGTGAGATAGGCCTTGCAGGTGGTCTCGCCCTCTTCCATGTCGCACACCTCGAGGATGGCCCAGTCCACCTGGCCCATGAATCCATAGCGCAACTCTTGGGCCATCTGGCTGAGGTGGATGTCGTTGTAGGCCACCTCGCCGGCGTTCACGTGCTTGCGGAAGTCGGGGTTGGTGGTGTAGGGGGCGCGGTACTTGATGGCCCCGGCGTTGGCCAGGTCGCCGTCGGTGCTCTGTCCGGTGCTGGCGCCAGTGAACACGCCCACCTGGAACGGCCGTCCTGCCGCATGCTCCTGGGCCGCCAGCACGGCCAGCTCCTTGGTCACGGCCTTGGCTGTGCCCGAGGGTGTGAATCCGCTCAGGGCTATGTTCTCACCATTCTTGATCATCGCTGCGGCTTCAGCAGCTGTCATTCTTTGATATGCCATACGTGTATTGTTTTAAGTTTAATATTCGTGTTTGAAAGATTGTCGGTCAAAGTGGTTACAAATTTACGGAAAATCATTGTTATGGCAAAATAAATGACATGTTTTTGCATAGCGTCTCCCTTATTTGACAAAAGGTTTGGTGATAAACAAAGACACGGAGAAGCTTCCCTGTCGCCAGGGGAACTTCTCCGTGTCTTTTAAGCTTTGGTATGGAAATGACTTACTTGACGAGCAGCTTCTTGCCGTTCACGATGTTCAGTCCCTTCTGGAGCTTGGCCATACGCTGGCCGGCCAGATTGTAGATGACGCCGTTGGCCTCCACATTGGCCTTTACGTCAGCAATGCCGGCAGTGGCATTCTCGATGGTCATGGTGGGGAAAAGCTCCATGACAATGCTGCCGCTCAGCTTGGCTGAGCCCAGGATGCCCACTACGGTGTAGCTCTTGGAGTCGTCGGCTGCGGGGATAGAGAAGCCTTCCAGCTTGAACTTGTTGTAAATCATCACCTTGTCCGCACCGTCGGCCGACAGGATGTAGTTGTTGGTATAGCTGCCCGACTTCTCGGTAGAGAAGTGTACGTTGGCCACCTCCACCAAGTCGCAGAGATGCTCCTCGTCAGCCAGGTCGGCCACGGTCAGTCTGGTGGGCTCCACGGCGGCGCCGTCGGTCACGGTGAGGCCCTCGCCGTTGGTGGCGTCGACCTTCACGAGCTCGGGCAGTCCGTTGTATACCTTATACTCGAAGACGGCCTTGCCGTTGATTACCTTGCCCAAGGCCAGCTCCAGACCTATGTTGTAGAGGTCGATGGCACCTGTGGCGTCACGCACGTAATACTCGGTGTTGGTAACATCGTTGCTGGTATAGCTGTTCACGTATACCACCTGGGCATTGGCCAGTGTCAGCTCCACGAGTGCGCCAGTCTCCAGTGCCTTCACGTCAGCGATGCTGGCGCAAGCCACGGGGAAGGTATAGGTCTCTGTGACCACCTTGCTGGCGTTGCCGGCAGCGTCGTAGGCGATGGCCTTCACGGTAGTGGTCTTCTCGATGGCGATGGGAGCGGTGTAGGCTGTGCTCTCCTTGGTGGGAGCCGTGCCGTCAAGGGTATAGTAGGCTGTGGTTCCCTCGGCCGGAGTGAGGGTCAGGGTCTGGGGCGTGGTGTACACACCGCCGTCGAGCGAGAAGGTCGGGGCAGCTACGGTCACGGCAGGCGTACCGCCGCCGTCAGCGGTGATTTCCACGGAGTTGAAGTCAAACTGTCCAGACGTCTTACTGGTATTAGAACCGTAAACATTCTTGTCACCCACCGTGATAACCACCTCGTCCACAGCGCTGCTGTTGGTCCAGGTCACGGTCTTGGCATCCACGTCAACAGCCATGGTGCCTACAGAGGCCGTGTTCTCGGCACACTGCTTCAGACCGGCGTCCGACAGGGTGAACACCATCTTGGTAAATCCCTTTCCGCTCACGGTCAGCGAGTTCTTGGCATACAGGCGGATGTCTTTCGACGTGCCGTTCTGCGTTGGCGCAGTTTGCCCCTTCTCCTTCGAGGCGGTGAAAGTATAGCCGTCGGAAGTGAGGGTGAAGCCGTCACTTGTCTTCGTGATGGCCAACTGGGTGAAGTCGATAGTTGTGGCGGAAGCCATGCCGCACACCAGCATCAACAGACTCAGCATTGAATAGCGTAAAGTTTTAATCATAATCCTTTGAATTTAAGAGATTAATAATAATGTTATTTATACTTGATGTTGCAAATGTACAAAAAATAACATTACGGTGAAACATTTATTGCATTAAAATTCTGTTACTTTCTTTGTGATGGTTTCCGGTTCCCCGGCAAGCGCCACTATTAAAAGAAATTGTAACACAAAACGAGTGCTTTTACGAACAGATTAAGTAAATTTTCACTTGCTTGTTGAATTCACACCAAGTGAAAGGGTGTTAAATGCCTTATTCGTGAAATAAATTCCACCGAACGGAATGAGTTTTTCTGATTTTATGCTTACCTTTGCCCTGTGTCAGATGTTCCTTGTTTGAGTTTTAAGCAGCACTAAGGTAAGTGAAGTCCAGGCACCTGTAAGCATTGGATAATTTATTGTTACCCAACGACTTGCTTTTATACAAAATTTAAAGTCTGCTAATTTATTAATAGCCCTATGAGAAAAACTAAAGTAAATATGAGAATGTTCATTCTTCTGCTCGTCGGAGTATTGGTGTTTACAGCCTGTTCCGACGATAACGGCAGTGAGGGTAAACCTACAAGCGACATCACAGGCGTAACACAACCCGACCTTAGCAAGATTGAGGTTGGCGAGACCGGCCAACGCTCATGGCACGAGCACTACACCATGCTGCTCAAGGAGGTAGAGGGGAGTAACGGCGAGGAGGACAATATGCTTGCCGAGTATGCACGGCAGCAGCTGCACGATGTCGATTCGATAGACCAGAGCCTCAAGGAGGGCACCGGGGAGGACGCTGACAGCGGAGGAAGCGCTTTCATTGGCTATAAGTATACCAACATATGCTACGAGTCGGTAGACCAGAACGGCAACCCCGTGAAGCTCTCCGAACTTGTGGTCTATCCGTATGAGGCTGGCAACAATACGAGTGTGGAAGTGAGAAACATTGTCATCGGCTGCCATGTAACCATCACGTCCGACTTCGAACGGCCATCCAACTATGCCAATCTCAAGCTTACAACTGACGTAGGCATGCTGGCTTGCCACGCAAGGATGCAGGAGGACCCCGTCTACTCTAATCTCGTGGTAATACCCGACTACCAGGGCTACGGCACTACAAGCTCTACCGCACATCCGTATCTTTACCAGACACTGACGGCGCGGCAGGTGGTTGACGGCACGCTCGCCGCCAGGGCCTGGTTTGAACAGAACGTTTGCAAGCTGCGCCAGGGCTACAAGACTATTGCCGCCGGCTACTCGCAGGGCGGTTCGGTGGCTATGGCTGTACAGCGCTACATCGAACAGAACAACCTCGATGGCAAGAGCCAGCTCAACTTCGCCGGCTCGGTGTGCGGTGACGGTCCATACGACCCGGTAGCAACACTAAAGAGCTACGTGGCTACCGACAAGGTGTATATGCCCGTGGCTACAGGTCTCATCATCAAGGGCATGTGCGACTCCAACCCTGTGGTGGCAGGCAAATACTCTCCCCGCGACTATTTCACCGAGGGATTCATCAATACCGGCATCATCGACATGATTGCAAGCAAGAATTACAGCACCGACGAGGTGCAGAAGAAGCTTGCCGAATACTCAGCCACACACTCCGACTTCAACATCATGCGCCTTACCACCAAGGGCAACTACATGCCCTACACTGCCGAGAACAAGAACAAGTATAGCTGGAAGGACGCCACAGCCAACGGTGCGGTGTATTGCACTGTCGACCAGGTGATGCGCCCTGAGGTGATAAAATACATCAAAGACGAGACTGTGGCCGACGAGTACCGCCCAAAGCTCGAAGCAATCGTGAAGGCACTGGAGATGAACAACCTCTGCAAGCAGTGGCAGCCGCGCCACCCGATATTTGTGTTCCACTCTATGCGTGACGAGGTGGTGCCGTTCGACAACTACAACAGTGCCACCGCGGCCTTTACCGGCAACTACTTCAAGGGACTGAAATACAATGCCGGATGTGTGTATCTGCATGTAGGCACGGGAACCTCGTTCTATATGTACTATGAGGGCGTATACACTGGGGCACTGCTCAAAGGCACATGGCAGAAGTACAGCCACGACCAGGAAGTTGGAGGATATATATGGTGATAATTCGGGATTTTTATCTAAATTTGCAGAGATTTTCTTTTCTAAAAACAGGAACCATCGCATGCATTTACAAGAACAGCATCTCTCGGGGGTGAGACTGACCGTCATCACCGTGTGCTATAATGACTTGGCGGGACTGCGGCGGACCATCCCGTCCGTTGTCTCGCAAACCCGGCAGGACTTTGAGTTCATCGTCGTAGACGGTGGCTCGACAGACGGAAGCCTGGAGTACATCCAGTCGCAGACCCGCATAGACCGGTGGGTCAGCGAAAGAGACGGGGGCATCTACAACGCCATGAACAAGGGGGTGGGGATGGCCCACGGAACATATTGCATATTCATGAACGCCGGCGACCACTTCTTTGCTGTCAATACACTGGAGCAAGTCATCCCCCTGCTACAGGACAAGGACTATTACTGCGGACAAGCCGTCATGATAGAAGGAGACAAGGCCGAGACCTTCATCCCGCCAGCCGACATGACACGCTACTACCAAATAAACGACACCCTGTGCCACCAAAGCCTCTTCACGAGGACGACCCAACTGAAGAAACGTCCTTACAGCGAGCAACTGAGCATCGTGTCAGACTGGAAACAGTTTTTCGAGAGCTGGTTTTTCGACCAATGCTCCTATCAGGCCCTGCCCTGCATCGTGGCCGTGTTTTACCGTGACGGCCTGTCGTCTGTCCATGTGGACAAACTGATAGCCGAGCGAGCACAGACACTGGCTCAAATGCCCCATGAGGCCACCCAGGTCAAGGAAACCCGGGAGCAGAAAGAAAAGCGACGGAAAGAGAAGCTCCAAAAAGAAATCAACAAGAGCATGGCCATGAAACCCATAGCCCGCGACTGGAATATAGCCGCCAGCGCATTCCGGTTTCTCATCAAGGATTTGTTTCATTAAGCACCATCCCCATGCCAATGGCCCCCGGCAGGCTTGCTTTTCCTGGGAAAAAGCCGAAAAAAGGGCACTGCCGAATCCGTGTAACGAAAAAAATCACTACCTTTGCAAAAGGTGCGTACACGTACTAGCCCCAAATACCGAATTATCAACATATACATATATGCTTAAACAGTTCCTACAAATCATGGCACGATACCTCAAGCCATACAGGAAATACCTGGTATGGTCCATCGTGCTCAACTTTCTCTCACAGTGGATGAACGTGTTCTCCTTCGTGGTGCTCATCCCTATACTCAACATCCTTTTCAAGATAGACCATACGGTATACACCTATAAGCCCTGGACGTGGAGCACGCTCAACAAGGACCTCGTGGTAAACAACGGCTATGCCTACGTGCAGGAACTGACCAACACGCACGGCGCCTTCCTTACCCTGGTGTTTATGGGCGTGGCACTCATCGTCATGACGGCCCTCAAGACGGCCGGCTACTTCGCCTCCAGCTCGGTGATGGTGCCGCTGCGCACAGGCATCGTGCGCGACATACGTACCGAGCTGTACAACAAGGTGTTGCGGCTGCCGCTCAGCTTCTTCTCCGAGGAGAAGAAGGGCGACATCATCGCCCGCATGAGCGCCGACGTGCAGTGTGTGGAAAACTCCGTCACCTCGTCGGTCGACATGCTCATCCGCCAGCCCATCGCCATCGTGGTGTGCTTCTTCACCCTGTTTACCGTAAGCTGGGAGCTCACCCTCTTTGTCATCGTAGTGGCACCGCTGGCCGGCTATATCATGGGCAAGGTGAGCCGCAAGCTGAAAAGCCAGTCGGCCGCCGTGCAGGGACAGTGGGGCGACATCATCGCCCAACTGGACGAGACCTTAGGCGGACTGCGTGTCATCAAGGCCTTCATCGCCGAGTCGAAGATGTCGCAGCGCTTCAAGTTTATCAACGACGAGTTCCGGAGGGGCATGAACGACATGGTTATCCGGCAGAACGCCGCCCACCCGATGTCAGAGTTCCTGGGCACCATCATCATCGTGATTGTGCTGTGGTTTGGCGGCTGGCTCATCCTGGACGGATCCAA